>JBDLJL010000159.1:0-11351 GCA_039714415.1 Bacteroidota bacterium | reverse complement strand
ATAAAAGTGAAATAATGGAACCTACTACTAAAATCAAACGGTTTTGGTAAACAATATTCATCCAAATACTGTGGCTCATATCTGTTGGTACATTAAATGGATTAAGGAAAATATTCCATTTGTTATGTTCGAGGGGTTCGGCCATAATAAAAAATATCAGGCCAATTATAACCATAACCACAGAAGCTCCTCGTCCATTTTTTAACAGGGTGGAAAATAAAAAAGAAACACATGCTAGAAATATCAAAGGGTACATTAATTGGTAAACCATAGTAAAAATAGAAACAGGAACCACTGAAAAGTGTGAAAACCAGGCCATAAATAGTAAAAGGACAAATAATACACCTATGCTGATAACAAAACGGACCAGGTAAACTTTATAACGATAATTTGGTACCGCAAAAATAATTTCCAGCATCCTGGCATCTTTATCGTTTTGGATATTAAATAAAACAGGGTAAAAAATAATTAATATCCCAGGAAATATCAACGTATTGTAAATATCCTCTTCTTCCGGGTTAGCATCGGAAAAAAGCATAATACCCGTAACCATTAAATAAAATGCCAATGCTGCAATAAGGAAATACACAAATTTATTGGCGAATACAATTTTCAGGTTGTAGCTGATGGTATTCTTTGTTAATTGGAACTGGTTTTTTATGTTCATTTTTTTATCTTTTTAAACCACTAAGGACACTGAGGAACACTAAGTATTAATAATTTGTCATTCATTGTCATTTAATGGTCATTTAATAGTCATTATGAATCAATTATAAAATGACCAGACCTCTTGTTTAGAATAATAGTGCTATTAATCATTTGCAATTAAAATTAATGTACTCAAACACTAACAACTGGTATATCAACAACTTAAAGGCTTCACAAAACAAATATGCAAAAAACATAATTATTTTGAATCACAGCCAATAACCATTAATGACAGCAAAGCGAAATGACAATCAATGACCATATCCAAACAGAAATATATAAAACTTCGCAAGCTAATTGCCCACTGCTAAGCTGCTAACTGTCTCGTTGTTACTCAACAAATAAAGGTAAGCATCTTCCAAATTTGCTTTTACTTTTTGCGCTTCTGCCGATGGTGCTTCATTAGCTAAACATCGTACTCTTATATTTTCGCCATCTTGCATATGATGGATTATGCTTAGTTTTTCTTTCATTTCTTCAAAATCCCCGGCAGGAATATTCATCATCCATACTTTATTTTCTGCTAGCCCTGCCATATCAATTGGTGCACCCAGGTATTTTAATTCCCCCTGTTTCATAACAGCCACATTGTTACAAGAGCTGGCCACATCTTCAATAATATGTGTTGAAAAAATAACAATTCGTTCCTTACTTAATTCTACCAACAAATTCCTGAAACGGATACGTTCCCTTGGATCAAGACCAGCAGTAGGTTCATCAACTACTAAAATGCGAGGTAAATGCATTAATATTTGTGCAATACCAATTCGTTGTTTCATACCGCCGGAAAAAGAACCAATTTTCTCATTTCTGTTATCGTACATATGTACTGCATTAAGCACATATTCTACACGCTTTCTCCTTTCCTGGTCATCATATAATTTTTTAAGGATACCCATATAATTAAGGAAATCATGGGCAGTCATGTTTTCGTACATGCCAAATTCCTGAGTGAAACAACCAATTAAACCCTGAAGCTCCTCTCTTTTTTCCTGAACATCTATGCCATTTATGGTGATTTTTCCATAACTGGGATCGAGAATGCCACAAACAATACGCATTAAGGTTGATTTACCTGCACCATTTGGCCCCAACAGTCCAAACATACCATTCTGAATATCAAGGGAAACGCCCTTAACCGCTTTAAAAGGAATTTTCTTTTTCCCGATAAGGGGAATAATCAACACAAAACGATAAAATGCTTTTCTGATACCTTTAAATCGCCCTGTTATCCGGTTAACCTTAACTTTATTTTTGTATAAATTATCTGATGTAACTTTTATTAATAAGGCTAAGTACCAAAATACCGCTGTAGGGATAAGCAATCCGATTAATTGAAATTTCTGATAAAATAAGAACAATGTAACAGCCGGGAACAGCCAATAAAATAAATCAACCAACATATTTATGAAACGGGCTGACCATTTTCCTGATTTTTTTCGTTCTGTACTGTTTGCATATTTTTTTATGGGTTGAAGTACAGACAGTACCAATATGTGAAATATCACGGGAAGTATAAAATACCATAAACCACTTTCCAGATGGAAATAGATAAAATATATAAAAAAGCCGATAATTGGTAATTGCCAAATTAATCTGCCAAAGTCTTTTATGGATGTTATTTCCGACTCAATACCAAGACGTTGCCTGATTTTTATACCTGATTTCCATTCGCGCATAAAACGACTGTCACGTTCATATATTTTTACGAGGTTTCTTATTTCAATATATAAAGCTTCGTCCTTATCAATCAGCTTTTCGCTTGCTTTTCGTAAACTATTCTGAACAAAGTAAATAATTGCCGGAACTGTAATAATTAATAAAATAAAATCAATTATTTGCCATATCCGGCTATCTACATCAGTAAAAATAAAGTAGGTTCCTGTAATCCAAACCAGTGCTTGTAAAATTTTAACATACACTTTTTGCTCCCGCATCCAGTTCATTGACGATTGTAAACCGGAATTTAAGGTAGGAATAAAAACTAAAGTAAGTAATGTGCTTAGCGCCAATCCGCCAATAACGGTAATTGCAAACGGCACACCGATACTTGTTACATATTCGGCCTTTCCCATAGCCAAAGGGATTAATGCAATAATGGTAGTGATGGCAGTTATTAAAATAGGACGAATTCTTGCCAAACCTGCCATCATTAATGCCCTGGATTCGGTGTAACCTCTTTTTTGCAGTACACGTGAATAATCAATGAGAATAATTCCGTTATTGACTACAATTCCCAGTAAAATAATAAAGCCGGTAAGCACATTTGCATTCATTAATGAATTACCGGTAAGAATAAGTGCCACCAAAGAGCCTATAGCAGCCATTGGGATTGAAAACATCATAACCACGGGAATCGAAAAGGATTCAAATACTGATGCTAAAATCATGTAAATCAAGATGAAAGCAGCTAATATTAAAAAGCCAAATTCCCCTAAATCATCTTCCTCGTGAATTACTTCAAGTGCAAGCCCTGAAGGAATCTTAATATTTTCAATTAGTTCGTCTACCTCTGCCCTGGAATTTTCCAAAAGGTCTTTTTCGTCATTAATTTCATCAATAAATTGATAAACCAATTTCAGTTGTTTTTCCTGATTTTTTCTTTTTATGGATGACAAACCTTTGGTGAAATTCAATTTGCTGATCCGTTGTAGTTCAAATTGTGCCCCCTGAGTTCCACGAACAGGCAACTTCCTTAAATCATCTGCATTTTTTTCTTTTTTCTCGCTTACACCAATGGTTTTTATTTGAATATCGTATTCATCCGTTCCCTGTTTAAACTTTACACCACTTGAAAATTCCTTTTGAAAAGAATTCAATTCTGAAAGTACCGAAGTCACCGGAATATCATAAAGGGCCATTAATTGTTTATCAAAACCCAAAAGTAATTCAGGTCGTTTCCTGGGATTTTGGATATTGATTTTTTTAATAGAAGATAACTGCCCCAAATAATACTCAATATCATTTGCCTGGTTTAGCATTTTATCAAAATCCTGACCTTTAATAATAATACTTTCTGACTGGATACCAATCCCTAATAACCGGCCAAAAGCATCACCGCCTTCAAATCCTCCTCCTCCAAATTTACGCCCGGTTGCAGGTGGTTCCCAACTAAATTCTGCCTTCTTTAGATTAGACAGTCGTTCTAAAATTTCTTTCTTAATTTTAGGAACAGAAAAATTTCTAATATCCTTAAAATCATCTATTAATGATATATTAAGTACGGCTTCTTCTTCATAAACCTGACTAACGATGTCTTTCTTTTCTTCAAGGTTTTCAAGCTTTTTTTCAGCTTCTATAATTAATAAATCAGTGTTTTCAAGGGTTGTACCACCCGGCATTGTCACATATAAAGTCATTTCTGTCACTTCAGCTTCTTCAAGAGACATTACACTTATTCCAAGACTAATTAGTAAGGTGACAAAAAACAATGCCAATGCACCAAGTACAGTTCTTGCCGGTTTACGCATACTTTCTTTTAAAAGTACCATGTAAATTTGTACCAGCCTATTATGCTGTGAAATTTTTTCAAAAACTATCTGTTTTGATGAATTTCTTCCTTTTAAAAAGGCATGGGTAACCATCGGTACTAATAAAAGTGCCACAACCAATGAAACTAAAAGTGTAGAAATGATTGAAACCCCAATATGTTTTCCCATCAAGCCAATCAGGAAATTTTCAGAAAAAGCAAAGGGCAAAAACACCATAATTGTGGTAAGTGTTGCTGCAAAAATAGAACGCCAAACTTCGCTTGTTCCCTGAATAACCGCCTTATCAGCATCCATACCTTTGGCTGCCAATCGGTATATGTTTTCAAGTACTACAACGCTGTTATCAAGCAACATACCAATAGCCAGAGCCATTCCAAGCAAGGTTAAACTATTGATACTTACATCATAAGCATAAAAGAAGTTAAAAGCGGTATAAACAGATATCGGAATAGCCAGGGCAATTGCCGTTACCAAACGTATATTTTTAAGGAAAATCCATAGAACAAATATGGCCAATATTCCACCCACCAAAGCTAGTTTGATAATTAAATCAATATTCGTTTCCATAGTTTCGGCAGAATTAGCCTGCACTACAATTTCAATATCTTTCTTTTCTAATTCCGCATTCAGAATGTCAATCTGCTCAAGTACAGTATTTGCTAAATCAATAATATTTGATTGGGAATCCCTGGTTAACTGGAGCGTAACTGCCTCTTTACCATTGACCCGGCTATAGGAATCCTGCTCTTTTACACCAAAATTAATCGTGGCAATATCTTTCAATTTAATTGAGCCTTGCTCCCTTACTACCAGCTCATAAATTTCATTTAGATCAGAGAATTCAGAAATAACATTTACAAAGAATAGTTGATTATTCTCTGATATTTTTCCTGCAAATGTACGTGATTTACTGTCCCTGCTAAGTGCCGAACGAACATCAGCAGGTGTTATATCATAGGCATCGCAAACTTCTTCATTTAGTAAAATTTCTACTGATTTTTCCCTGCCACCAGATACCTGGGCATTGGCTACCCCATCAATATTTTTAAACTTATCAACAATCTCTCTATCAACAATTTGACGAACCCTGTTCACACCACCACTCCCCCTGATTTGTAGTGTCATGAACATATTATTCAGTTGTTCAATATCAAATTTAAAAACCTGTACCTGAAACTCTTCCGGGATCTGTTTTTTTGCCTCATCAATTTTCTCGACCAATTTTAAATAAGCATATTTTAAATTAGTTGATTGCCGATAGGATATTTGAATACGCCCTTGTTGCTGCCCAGCCGTTGATTCAATACTTTCAACACCTTCTAATGTTCCAATAGCACCTTCCAGGGGAATAATGGCCTGGTTTTCCATGTATTTTGGATCTACCTCAAGTCCGGTACCCACCTGCACAAACAACATGGGAAAAGTCGCATTTGGATATAACTCAACCGGAAGCTGCTTATAGGAAAAATATCCCAACATGCTTAGCCCGATAAAGAGCATTCCGATTAGTGTTTTTCTTTTAATTATAAAATTCACTTTTTTGTTATTGATTATTGTTTATCGAATATTATATATTCCACTTGAAGTAATATTTAATATTAAGATAATTATCACGCCAAGACGCTAAGACGCCAAGAATATATTTCTTTCTTTGCGACTTTGCGGCTTTGCGTGAACCTTTTATTTTGTATCTTTCCTCATCAACTTTTCTTTAAAACCATCAAAAACAGCATACACACTTGGTATTACTACCAAAGTCAGAATTGTTGAGCTTACTAATCCGGCAATTACAGCAATCGCCATTGGCGAGCGTAGTGCTGCACTTTCACCAAAACCAATGGTTAAGGGTAACAAAGCCAAAATTGTTGTTAAACTGGTCATGATAATAGGCCGAATACGGTTTTGCCCGGCTTTAATTATAGCTCTTCGTAATGTTTCGCCCCGTGCTTTGAACTGATTTATTGCATCTACCAGAATAATAGAATCATTCACAGCAATACCTGCCAACATGATTATTCCTATAAAAGCCATGATATTTAGTGATTTCCCTAAAAGAAAAAACGCCCATACTGCTCCAACCCCTGCCAAAGGAATCGTTAATAAAATAGTAAACGGATGTATTAATGATTCAAACTGTGAAGCCATGACCATATAAACCAAAATAACGGATAAGATTAGTGCAAAACTTAAATTTGACATTGCCTCCTGCCGTTTTAGCTCTTCACCAACCACTTCAAACTGATATCCCTGTGGTAATTCAATTGTACCCAGTTTTTCCTGAACCTGTTCCACTACTTTATCAAAAGCAGCATCACGATGAATGTCCGCACTAATTTTACTGATCCGGTTTTGATTTCTGCGATGCATTTGTTTTGGCGATACCGATTTTTTTATTTTTGCGACTTCATATAAAGGCACTTCTGTTGTTCCACTTTTCAAGGTCAACTCGTAAAACTCTGACAAGCTTATATCCGGTAATTTCACCGTAATATCATTCATTTCACCACCTTTTTCAAATTTCCCGGCGCTTTTTCCCATCAGTAAATCTTTTAGCTGACTGGTAATACTTCCCGCTGTAAGATTGTATAAACCAGCTTTATATCTGTCGATCACCACATCAATTTCCGGGGCACCTTCCTCAATACTGGTGTTTACATTTAGTAAATCAGTAATTTCCAATAATTTATATTTTATTGAGTCAGAATAATCATTCAATACTTCCGTAGAATTTCCTTTTAACTCTACAATTATGGGAGCCTCATTAGTTCCCAAAGTGGATTGCAAAGCCGTTTCATCACGCGAAACAGCTATTTCTACATCTGGAATTTGTTCTAATATTTCGCTAATTGTATTAATAATGTACTCTGATTTATTTACGGCTTCGGGTTTCAAGCGAATTTTAATAGTTGCAGTATTCTCATTCTGAAAAACAGTTTTTTCTGTTGCTGAAGAATTGTCCGGACCAATCTGTGTATAAATGGTTTCCAGCTTATCATCCAATACTTCCTGAACTAAAGATTCAATATTTTTTACAGTTCCCGCAGTACGGTCAAGTTGCGTACCTTCTTTGAGTTTAATATCAAGGCTAAATTCCCCTACCCCGCTTTTAGGCAGGAACTCATTTCCAACATAAGGCAATATTAAACCCGTTACTGCCAAAAGAATAGCCGCCAAAAGAATTACAAGTCCTTGCCTGTCTAATATTTTTGAAAGGAAGTTTCCATACCATTCAATATTTACAGATTTTACAGGTATTGCTTTTGTTTTAGAACGATACAGGAAGTTAAATAACATGGGAATTACCAAAATGGCAACAAATAAAGAAGCTAATAATGAAAATGCCACAGTCCATGCCTGATCTTTAAACAATACTCCGGAAGCTCCCTGTAAATAAACAATCGGAAGAAAAACAACAATGGTGGTAAGCGTTGAAGCTACAATAGCACCGCCAACCTCAGCAGTTCCTTTTATGGAAGCCTCTTTAACAGACATTCCTGATTCGAGGTTCCTAAAAATATTTTCGACCACCACAATAGCATTATCGACCAGCATCCCTGCACCAAGAGCCAATCCGCCCAGGGTCATTATATTCAAGCTTAATCCATTAAAATACATCAGGTTAAAAGTTGCAATCACGGATATTGGAATAGCAAAACTTACAATAGCAGTTACTCCCACCCTCCGTAAAAAAACAAAAAGAACAATTACTGCCATTATTGCCCCTATCAAAGCAGTATCCTCAACCTCATCAATTGAGTTTTGAATAAATTTTCCCTGGTCCTGTACCACGATAAACTCATATCCGGGTAAGGCTTTTTCTATTTTGATCATTGCCTCTGTGAGGTCTTCAACAGCTTTAACTGTATTGAATCCGGTTTCTTTGTAAATTGACATTCCAACACAGCGCTCACCGTTTATGTGGACAATATTTAGCGGTTTTTTGTTTATGAGGCTAACTTTGGCAATATCTTTTAAAAAAACAGGCACTTTATCATTAATATTTGCGGATGTATTCCCTGCATTTTGCGTATTTTGCTCCTGTTTGTAGCTTATCACCAGATTTTCTAATTCACTGATATTTCCCAACAGGCTGGCACCTTTAATAATGTACTTTTTACCCATTTCAACAATTGATCCGCCGGAAACATTCCTGTTCATGTTCTGGATCTGTTGTACAATTTGATCAGATGTTAAACCATGTGCTTTAAGCTTATACTGATCCGTTTCAATTAATACTTCTTTTTCTTCTGTCCCAATAAGGCTTACGTCTGCGACACCTTCCAAACGGATTAGTTCGTTACGGATATAGTTTTCTCCAGTTTTTCTTAGCTCATCCATATCAGTAATTTCAGGATGTAGCATAGCTATAATCATTACCGGCGAGGCATTAGGATCGTGCTGGGTAATTGTAAATTCATCAATTTCAGCATTTTGACTATAAGCAGTTAATGCCTTTTGCAAATCCAAAAAAGCTTCGTCCATATCCCTGCCCCAATTATATTCTACGGTAATCCTTGCAGAACCAACCATACTTATTGAAGATACCTGGCTTACCCCTTTTTGTCGAATTGCTTGTGATTCAATATTTTCTACAAATTGTTTTTCAATCTCTTCCGGTGGTCGTTCCCCTGCTTTTATTTCCACGAAAATTCTGGGCGCATTCATATCCGGGAACAAGTCAACACCCAGTTTGCCTAATGAGATATATCCCAACAGCAAAATAGCAACTACCATCATGGAAACAGTAACCGGGTAGTTAACTGAAAAATTTGCGAGTTTCTTCATTTGATTTTATTTTCTCACGCAAAGACGCAAAGACGCAAAGCCATAAGCTGAGGAAATTACAATCATTCTTGTGTGTATTAAACTTTTGTAAAAAAACAGCTCAGATAGCTGTTCTACTTAATTACTTTTACTTTTGACCGATTTCTCAAAGTTTCAAATCCCTTAATTACTACCCGATCATTCGTATCCAAACCTGAAATTATTTGAACTTCTTCAGGGTTTTCAATTCCAAAATTTACAATACGCTCCTGTGCCAGTTTCTTATTAATTACAAAAACAGTATTTCCCCTCTGTTTTGATAAAATAATATCTTTAGGGATTACAATTGCATTATCAATTGAAGAAACCACAACTTTACCCTTGGCAAACATTCCCGGACGTAATTTAAATTCTGTGTTATCAATTTGTATTACCGTTTTAAATGATCTGGTTTCCGCATCAATGGCCGGTGAAATCTGTGAGATTATCCCGGTTAATGTATCATCAGGTATAGTATAATTCATAATCCGTACTTCCTGGCCGGGTTTAATCATACTGATATTTTTCTCGGCCAGGTTTACTTCCATCTGCAACTTGCTATAATCCATCAACTTGAACATCTCAGAAGCTGCTTCTATTTTTATTCCGGGTGTGTAATAAGGCAATTCAACAATTTTCCCGGAAAAAGGTGCCTTAATACGCATTTTTTGAAGACTAATTTGTGCATCATCAAATGAATATTTTGAATTTATGTATTCAATTTCGGCATTTTTTAATTCACTTAAAGTAACACCGCCTTTTTCATATAACGATTTTTGTTTATCCAGGGTTTGTTTGGATATTTCCAACCTGAGTTTTAATGAATTAATTTTCAGATTGTTTTCATACTCCTTATTCTCAAGAACAATTACATTAGCTCCATTTTTCACATAGTCGCCTAAAGCATAAGCTTTACCAGTTGAGGGATTCCTTAGCAGCCTGTATTTACCACTAATTTCAGCTTTTAAGCTTGCCTCTTTTAAAGGATTTACTGTTCCGGTAGTACTAATGTATTTTTCAATTGATTTTAACTGTATATCCATAACTGAAACCGGGACTGAAATATCCTTATTCAGATCTTCTTCATCTTCATTGCAGGCAATAAAAATAGAAGTAATTAATAGTATTGTGAGTAGTTTTTTCATTGTTTATATTTTATGTTTGTATATCGTCATTCGTTTTACTGTCATATGTTATCATTATTGTTTCAATAGTTACTTACAACACTTCGTTAAATTTTTGTTTCGCGCAAAGCCGCAAAGTCGCAAAGACTTGATTATTAACCTATTAATTTATGTTGCTGTTGATCTTTAATAGCTTGATATATAGGTATTTATAGAAATTCACCGAACTATTATACTTAGCAACAGAACGGAAATTGCATTGTAAAAATCAACAATCAATATCGTTTAGTAAAGATTTATTTGTGCCAATGCTTTTGCCCTTTCAGGGCTGAGTTCTCTATAATCATCACATTGAATCGACAATCATCAATTCTTCATAATGTTTTCCTGAAATTCTTTTGGGACAAATGACTGATTATTTTCAAAATCCCAAAGTGATTGAATTTTCATATTTAAAAGTTCCAGTTTATAATTTATTAAGGCATTTGATAAATTGGCCTTTTTCTCAGAAAGCTGGTTTTGAAACCGGTCAAGATCCATACTGGTTAGATCACCATTTTTATATCTTTCAAGATTAATTTCATAGGTTAATTGAGCATTTGTTTCATTTTTCTCTGCTATTTCAATCTGTGTAACCAGGTTTTGTAAATTCCTATATGTTTTTCTAAGGTTCAATACAATATTATCTTCTTCACTTTTTTTGTCAATTTTTCGTGATTCTAATTGAACTTCTGCAGCCCTTATCCTTGCTTTGCGCTCGCCCCAATCAAAAATGGGTATCTTGAAAGTAATACCAACCTGCGGACTTTTAGTAGGTCTGTCATAGACATGCATGAAATTTTCATTATTTCCCATGATTCCTAATGAAAGATTCATGTCTGCACGGAATTCATTTGTTGCCGAACTTTGTATAATATCCATTTCAGCATTATCAATGTTAATTTGTTGTTGTCGCAACTCCATACGCTGACTAATTCCATTTTCAATTGCTTGGTTTATATCAATAATTACCGGTTTATATTCAATATCGGCATCTACTTCAACATCTTCAAAAATTGAAATTCCGATTAACAATTTGAATTGATCTTTTTCATTATTCAGGTCAACTATGCTGTTATCATAATTTGACTCGCTGGTTGCTAAATTTAGTTCAGCTTGCATTAGCTCCTCTTTTGCAGAAAGCCCTGCTGCAACCTTACTTTCAATTATTTCTTTACTAATTTTC
>JBDLJL010000158.1:0-11413 GCA_039714415.1 Bacteroidota bacterium | reverse complement strand
GTTCGAATCCAGTAATGCCCACAGGCATATAAGGGGTTGAAAGTAAGCGAAAAGCAGTCAGAACGCAGTAATCAAAGCGTTTTCGGCTGCTTTTTTATTATTCAATATCAGCAATTTTCTGCATTAATTCTAATATGATATCAGTACTTTCTTCACCTGATCCATAAGGCAAGGCACTTTCAATGCCTTCTGTAAGATTATCATTTTTTAATAAATTTTGACATTCCTTTTTTAAATATGCTTTAACAGTTTCATTCGAATCAGTAATATCATCGAACAGGTCTGAACAATTATCCAGAATGTAAATAATGTCCTCAAAGTCGTGGCTTTGTCTTAAATCATTTCCCCCACGCCCTTTATAAGCCTCAAGTTTTGCAGCCAAAAAATATTCAGGAGAAAATACAAATACCTCCGTTCCGTTTGGTAGTCTTTTTGTTATTTTATTTTCAATCCCTTCCACATACCACTTATTACTGAACCCAAGGATATTTTCATCCGTTGGCATTACATCTACCTTAATATCCTTATAAACCCATCGACAAATTGGTGCATCTATTGATATATCATTAGCAAATCCTTTTGCTCGCAAGTCTTCTTCTAATTTTGCATAGGCCGTTCTTGAACTTAATTCTATAACACAATCAATATCTGTTGTTGGTCGAATATCCGCTGCTGCCGGATCATTTACATATAGTTCTGTCACAGCACCACCAACAAATACAAGTTCATCTTTTAGTTCTGCTAAATCATTTGCTATCGTTTGAAGCATTATCATATTTAAACTAATCATGAAATAGTCTTTTTTCAAGTTCTTTAATAGCAATATTAGTTTCTCTAGCCCGGCCAATTCTTAAGGCATCTATTATCACAAGTAATTCATAGAATAATTTGTCGTTGTTAATTATGGCAGGCAAAGTTTTGTATAATGGTTCAATTGATTGTCCTCTTACACTTCCTTTGGCGTAAGGCCATACGTAAACATCTTTGCCTTTTATAATATGTTCATTAATTGGATAAGCTGAATGAGCAGTTGGAACCCCTCTTACAATAGCGCCTAATTCAGCAGGAAAAACATATTTAAAGCCATATAAAAGAAATTCTTTGAATGCATTTAAGTTTACCTTTCTTTTTTTTGTATCAATTAATTTTGCAATCTTACATCTGTTCAATACTTCACTTATTTCAGATGCACTTATTTGCAGAGAATTAGCCAAATCAACGTTCTTCCAGTCATCGTGTTTTAGTGCTATTATTTTTAATAGTACTACTATGTCTTGGGGGCGCATCCCATTATGTTTTTTCATAATAAATATTTTCTATTCGCGAATCGCGAATCGCGAATTGTCAAATGTATGAATTTTAATTTGGAAAAAAAACTTTGTAAGAGATTTCAAAATAATTTAATGCGGGTTAATGTGGAATAATTTATCAAAAGGATTAAGGTAAACTCTATTAACCCAAATTTCTTCGTTATACAATTTTTTTAAGACACTCATTTACAAAAGTAAAATCGACCCTTAAAAAAATTGAAAGTCTTGAACTTTGAATTAATAGAGATCACCTTAACAAGAAAAACAAAAGAGAAAACATGAACAAAATAAGAACAAGAAAAAAGCAAAAGAGTGTAAAGTAAAGACATTCATAGATATAGAGAGCTAGGCAAAATCCTTGACAGGGTGGAAGTCACTGGTTCGAATCCAGTAATGCCCACAAGTTTCCTTATTACAATTCAAGAATTATATCCGAAGGATACTTTACTTCATATTTAAAACTTATTTTCTTATTATCTGATGGTGATAGCTTTACATTCCATTTTATGAGTCCACTATGTTTTTCCTTAATTGCAGCTCCTAAATCAATATATTTTACATTAATTTCTCTTGAATTAGTAACTGGTACCTGATCTTCAATGATCAGTTCAATTTCCTGTTTTTTGTTGTTTCTTACACTAATTTCCCATGCAAACATTTCTGTTTTTTTATTGCCTAGTAACTGAGTTTTATTAAACTCATTGAGTTGTTCGCGTTTAACAATTACATTTTTATCCCTACCCAAAGAAAAAAGCAATGTATCTTCCGGTATACTTACATCCAACATTGATTTACCAACAAAAGTTCCTTCAAAAAATAAATTCACCTTTCCGCTTAACAAATTATACTGTTCCCAGTTAGCAATTTCTGCCATTAAAAAAGCTGCTTCCTCAAGTTTTGGTACACAAGAATATTTATATGTTGCCGGAATACTATAATCCGCCAGGCTTGCTGTATAATTTTTCCCGTTTGAAGGAATTGAATATTTAGTTTTTAACTGGAAAGAGGTGTTGGTGAAATTCTTCGAACTGCTCATTCTGGATCCATAAATTTTACTGCCATCATATAAAACCCATTTTTGCAACTTCGGTTTTGTCCCGCTTTTTAATGGTTCCCCTGTAGAAAGGGTTAAATCTACATTTTTCCAGTCATAACCCGTGTTTTGATACACTTCAGCTTTGTAGTTTAATTCTAAGGGCGATTCAACATCCTTAGCACGAAGATTGTATTTGGGAACCCATCCGCATCGGTCAACAAAGTAACTAAGTGATAATTCAGTATCGGTGTTCATTGCCGTGGCAACTGTAACAATTAATTCACTGGTTTTATTAGCTTGTTTTGCATTCAGCTCCTTTAATTGGCTGGCTATTTTGCTTAGTTCAGATTGATAACCGATAATCTTCTTTTTAATATTTAGCTGGTTTACACGAATTTCAGTAAGTTTTTCACGATAAAATTCAGCCGCTTTTTTTAGTTCATCTATATTTACACCTAATTGCTCACTGGAAAGCTTTTTATTTGATAAAATCAGCTCTTCTTCTCGCTTGTAAACGGCTATCATGCTTTGTTGAAGTTCCATGCCGGCTTCGAGTTCCTCTTTTTGCTTTTCAAGAGATTTCACATTTTCTGACCTGCTAAGCTCATCCAAAAAATTATACTGATGTACCACGGATAAAATAGTAAGCTCTTTACTACTCTTTAATTGGATGCTGCCCACATCAATGTAGGGCGATAATTTTGTAAATAATATTCTTGCTGTTCCCTTTAGCAAATTAACATTTGATTTTCTGATAATTTCCCCACCTCTTAAAAATACGGTTACGTTTTTAATTTCAGAGGTCACTTTTAATGTATCATTATTAGCAAGTAAAATAATGCTATTCATAATAACCATGGATAATAGGATTAATTTTTTCATTTTGCTTTATTTTTTTAAGTTATGTAAGTAAACTTTGCCGATTCTATTAATTAATATCTTACCAATTATTAATATTTTTACAGTTAATAATCAAAACCTGCCAAGTCATTTTATTTCCTCTTTTTTGTTTTTATTTGATAAGCAAAGGTCAGCACCTTTTTTTCCAAAGGTTTTAGTTCCAGGTTCCATTTAAGCTCACCTTTTTTGTCATTAAATTCAGCACCTGCACTTTCCAAAAGTGAAACTACCATACTTTTAGAATATGAAACCGGTACCTGGTCTTCGACAAGCACATTAATTTTTTCCTGTTTATTGTTTTTCACGATAATTTCCCAGGTATAGGATTCTACTTTCCATTTTGAAAGTATTTGTTTTTTGGAAAAGTCTTTTTTTAATTTCCGGTCAATCATTATTGCCCTGTCCCTTCCAAATGAAATATCCAGTGTATCATTGGTGTTTTTTACATCAAGTAGGGAATTACCCACAAAAGCTCCTTCAAAATAAATATTAAGCTCACCGGATAATAAGTTCAGACTTTCCCAGCCCTTTAACCGGGCCATCAAATATGCTGATTCATCAAGTTTTGGAACAGTTTCATATTGATATTGAACAGGTATTTCGTATTTTTCAATATCTACTGCATATTTTTTATTATCAGAAGGTATTGTATAAGGCTTATCAAGTACAAACTGGATACTGGTTTGGCTTTCTTTAACCGAATTTAAACCAACAAGTGTTTTACTAACCGGCTTTTTCTTTTCTTTATGAATTTTAGAGCTTGAAAAACCAAAACTGCTTGCACCACGGATTTGTACCCCGGCCACCCTACCTGCTAATCCTTTCTGCACAAAACCACCCATCCCGTCAGGGACTAAAGTAGTAACAGAATAACCTAATGCTTTCTCTTTACGTGTAACCCCTAAAGCAGTAACCACAACCTCTTCAAGAGCCAAGCTTTCAGCAGATAATGAACAATTAACAATATTGTTTGTTATAGGCAATTCTTCGGTTTTCATTCCAATAAATGAAATAATTAGTTTGCCTGCTCCTTTAGGAACTTTTAATGAATAGTTACCATCTAAATCAGTTATAGTTCCATATTCTGTTTCCCCTTTTACCCTGATATTAACACCAGGTAAGCCAGAACCATCATCTGAATAAACTACGGTTCCTGTAATAATCATTTCATCATTAACTATGATCGGATCAGAATAATTATTTTTTAAACCTTTGTAATATTTTACACTGTTTTGGTAGTTAGTGTTATCCTGAAAGTCAGTAGTATATTCAAAGCTTTCATTTAAATTAAGTGTCCAACGTTTTAGCTCTGGTTTAGTGCCTCCTAAAGATGGGTTGGCGCTTGAAAGAATTAACTCGACATTTGTCCAGTCATCATCTGTATTTTGGAATATATCGGCTTTATAAGTTAAAATTGCAGGTTTGCTAACTGATTCCGTACGAATATCATATTTAGGTTTCCAGCCAGCACCTGAAATAAAATACTCTACCGAAAAATCTGTTTCAGCTTCTTTGTCCGTATTAACAAGTACCCAGACCTCACCAACAGGTTTTTCTTTCTTCGAATTCAGTTCAACGAGTTGTTTTTTGATAGCCTGTTTTTTGATCTCAATTTTGCGTATTTGTGCCTTTGTTCTTATTTTTAATGAAATTATTTCAGATAAACGATTGCGATAATAAATACTTGCTTTTTTTAATTCTTCTGTTGTGATAATTCTTTTTTCACCACCTAAAACCTGATTCTCTTTCAACAACTCCTGTTCATGCTTTAATACATACAAAGTGTTTTCAAGAATTAGTTTTTCATTCCTGAGGCTATCATTTTTTTTGCGTAGCAAGATTGTTTTCTTAACCCTCGCCAAAGAGTCTAAATAGTTAATATTGAAATTTACTGATTGAATTGTAACACCCAAACCCGATTTGATCTGAATACTTTTTTTATCAACATGGCTGGAAATTTTTGTGAAATTGATAAGGTTTTCACCTTTTTGAAGATAACATTTTGCCGTTCGGCTTATTTGTGCCCCTTTTAAAAATACAACAACTTTTTCAACTTTTGAGTCCAGTTTTAAGGTATCACTAGCTAATGTCAATATATATAATGATAACAACAATGTTAATAAACCTGCTTTTTTCATAATCCATTAGTTTAATTAAAAATGTGGAGCTTATGGTGTTCTCTAAAAATTCAAAAATCAACGCAGAGGTTTGGATTTTTAGAGGTTACACTTATGAATAAGAGAAAGTTTATTTGGTTTACCCCTACAAGGAATAAATATTCTTTAGGCAAATGAAAATTTTTTTAATCACTATTTTAGTATTACCATTATGTTTTGGCAGCACACAACCATTCTGACAATCAGGCATTTATCAAACATGCAGGAGTGTGATATTCAGGTAGTAGAAATAAAAAAAGCATCGCCATTCTTAATTGCGATGCTTTTTTAATGTTTTAGAAATCTTTTATTTCAATTCCCACTCGGAGCCATCTTTTGTATCTTTGATAACGATTCCTGCTTCACTTAATTGGTTACGAATTTTGTCAGAAGTAGCAAAATCTTTGTTCTTTTTTGCTTCAAGGCGGGTATTGAGCAGAATCTCCATAAGCTCATCCAGTTTATTTTCACCACCGGATGCAATTCCCGATTCATCTTTTAAACCTCCTATTTCAAAAACAAAATCATGATAAAGCTTTTTCAATTCATCTAAATCAGAAGCCGAAATACTTTCTGTTCCTGCAGCAACCGAATTAATATACTTAACCCCATCAAACAAATGGGCAAACAGGATCGGTGTATTTAAATCATCATCAATAGCATCAAAACACCTTTGTTTCAAAGCCTGTACATCAAAGCTTGACTTTTCAGAAGTTTTGAGCTTTTTTAATGTTTCCAGAGCAGCAAACAACCTGTTTAAGCCTTTTTCAGCCGCCTGCAAAGCTTCATTTGAAAAATCCAGGGTGCTACGGTAATGCGCTTGAAGCATAAAAAATCGAATGGTCATTGGTGAATAAGCTTGCTCCAAAAGCTTATGATCGCCGCTAAAAAGTTCATCCAGGGTAATAAAATTACCAAGCGATTTTCCCATTTTTTGTCCATCGATAGTAATCATATTATTATGCATCCAGTATTGAACAGCCTCTTCGCCATTTGCAGCTGTGGACTGGGCTATTTCACACTCATGATGCGGAAATAATAAATCCATACCGCCGCCATGAATATCAAATTTTTCACCCAGGTATTTGGTACTCATTACTGAACATTCCAGGTGCCAGCCAGGGAAACCTTCACTCCAGCCAGAAGGCCAACGCATAATATGCTCCGGTTCTGCTTTTTTCCACAAGGCAAAATCAAAAGCATTCTTCTTCTGGTCCTGACCATCTAAATCACGGGTATTGCTTTGCAAATCTTCCACTACTCTACCTGAAAGCTTTCCATATTGGAATTTTTTATTATACTTTTCTACATCGAAATACACTGAGCCATTTTTTTCATAAGCAAACCCGTTATCCAATATTTTCTGCACCATTTCCTGTTGCTCAATAATATGTCCGGATGCATGAGGCTCAATACTAGGGGGAAGCGTGTTAAGCTCCCTCATTTTATCATGATATGAATTCGTATAAAACTGAACAATCTCCATGGGTTCCAGTTGCTCAAGCCGGGCCTTTTTCAAAATTTTATCTTCACCCTCATCTGCATCACTTTCCAGGTGACCAACATCCGTAATGTTACGAACATATCGAACCTTATATCCTGAATATTTCAAATATCTGAACAAAATATCGTAGGTAATTGCAGGACGGGCATGCCCTAAATGAGGTTCTCCATAAACTGTTGGTCCACAGACGTACATCCCAACATAAGGAGGATTTAAGGGAACAAATAGTTCTTTTTTCCTTTTTAATGTATTATATATGTGTAATTTACTTTCCATTATCTTATGTTTTTTTTACATCTACTGTATTATAATGGCCAAAGGTTTCATTATCTTAAAAATAAACCAGCCAGGCGCAAAAGTAATAAATATTACCATACGCTTACAAAGTAGAATATTATTGATAAAAAAATGATTTACGATTACATGGTTGCCGATTAGCGAATAATCGATTTAAATAGGTAGTATAAACCCTAACAACAATAAGGGCAAAGCTTTGTGGAATATAGCTTCTTATTTATTTCTGATTGTTTTAATAATTCGTCCATTTTCATAAATAACTGTCTTTATTAATTTTCCATCAGAATTGTAGTAGTATCTTTTACCGTTTATCAGCTTACCATTCCGGAATTCACCTTCACGGTCAATTTTTTTGAAAGCATTATATAGTTTATGTTGCCCGTTACCATTAAATGCCTGGTATTCTTTATTTTTATTTTCTTTCGTAATATGTTCTTTACTAATAGTTGCATTTGTGTCGTCAGGGATATCCTCAACTGTAACTTTTTTTTCAGCAAAAAATTTAGATGAATTAGCATTAAACTCACCTGCAGCAAAAAGTTTTTCTGATTTTACTCCACCCTCTTCGTAATATTCTTTAATAACCCCATTTTCTTTACCTTCTTGCCAATCACCTTCTATTCTTAACTTCCCACTTTTATAGTAATATTTTTGAACACCTGAGCGCTTTCCTTTGTCATTAAAACTCCATTCGTAAGCTTTTTTACCGTTTTCGTGATAATAATTATAGTCCCCTACCCATTTTGTGCCTTTCCAAATACCTTCTTCTGAAAGTTTTCCGTTTTTATAATATATTTTTGCATAACCATTAGGGCGACTGTTAACATAAGTTATTTCAGATTTTAATATACCATTTGGATAATAGGTTTTCCAAATCCCGCTTTTGCGATTGTTGACAAAATTGCCTTCTTTCTCTATTTTTGACTGATCCGTTTTTGAAAAATATATCCAATATCCATGCTTTCTTTTGTTTTCATCAATCCGGTTAATGGTATCATTATTATATATTTTATACGATTGCCCCACAACAATTGGAACCAATCCTATAAAAAGTATAAAAAAAACTGCTAACCTAACGAAACTCAAATTCATGCCCAAAAATATATTTCTTTGTTTTATTATACGAATTTTAGCGAAAAATGTTGCAGAAAATGTAAAATAATATTGAAAAATTGAAGTGTTATTTAGTAATTTTAACATTTCTTTATGTAGAGTTCGTAAATAAAGTTAGACTTATTCATTAAAAATAGTCTTTCATTATTTATTCAGTCAATCAATCAGTATCCAGTCTTCAGTTGGCATTAAAGGTGCTGAATAGCAATATATTGCCTACTGCCATTCTGTGGTCTGCCTATTATGGGTTAAAACTGAAAAAAAGAAAAAATATCATACATAAACAGACTTTATGGACAGACTCTTAGTCTTTACAAAACTTATCAATTGCAGATTGGGCATATGGATAACCCAAATTTTTCGCTTTATTTAAATCCCGGCATCCCTCATTTAATTTGTTTATCTGTATTAAGTCCATTCCCCTAAAATAATAAGCAGCCTCTTGTTTATCATCTAAACTAAGCACTTTACTAAAATCAGCAATTGAGGCATTAAAGCTCTTTTGCTTTCTGTAAACAATTCCCCGGTTCAAATATGCTGTAATAAATTCAGGATCAATTTCTATAGCCATATTGTAATCTGCAATAGCACCTTCAGTATCTTTTGCATGGTCTTTTGCTAAACCCCGGTTTGAATAAGCCGAAGCATTTTTCGGGTCTTTTAAGATCGCCTGGTTGAAATCATTAATTGCTTCATCTAACTGGCCCAGCTTCCCTTTTACAACCCCCCTGTTAACAATAGCATTTTCGTAACCATCATCTAATTCAAGAGTTATATCATAGTCTGCAAGCGCTATATTCAGGAAAGTATTTCGTCGAATAGAATCTACTATATAATTAGCCATGTTTTCTTTGACCATAGCCCTGTTATTATATGCTTCAACAAAATATTCATCCAGTTCAATGGCTTTGTTAAAATCGTTTAATGCTAATATCAACAGAGTAGTATCATTTATTTCTTTGCCTAACTCCTTTCGGGCAGTACCACGATTATAAAAAGCATGCTTATAATCGGGTTTATATAAAATAGCTCGTGTAAAATCTTCAATGGCGCCTTTGTGGTCTTTATCTTTGTCTTTAGTGCTCCCCCTATTGTTCCAGGCCACAACAGCCTTTGGTGACTTTTCCAGAGTATCGTCCCATAATGTGATATTGTCCTCCCAAATTTTACTCCTTTGAACAGATAGTACAACCAAAACCACAAGATAAACAGCCAAAACCCCTTTTAGTAACATGGCTTGCTTTGGATACTTATCCGTTATGGTAAATATTCCCCAGGCTATAAATATAAAAAAACCTATGGACGGGATATAAGCATAACGGTCAGCCATTATAGCACTCCCTACAGGAATTAACTGCAAAAGCAAGGCAATATTGATGGTAAAAAAAGCAATAGAAAATGCAATAAGCTTATTTCTTTTTACAAAATAATAAAAAGCATACAAAACAGATAGCGTTGGGGCCAGGAACAGCCAAAAATAAGCGGGCATGCTTTTATTTAAGATATCGGGATAAGGGTAAATTGCAGCCAGTTTTACGGGCAGTATCAATTTTAGGATGTATTGTGTAAAAGTATATCCGGCAAAGCCTATCCTTTTATAGAATTCATAACTGTTTTCATCGTGTAGGGCGTCACCCGCTTTTTGTGCATAAATGGCCACAATACCAAATATCAATGCAAGAATAAAATAGGGTGTTTTTTCAGCTATTACTTTTTTATCCAGAAGTTTCCGATTAAACAAATAGTCGATTGCCAGTAATGTTACAGCCAATGAAACAGCCTGCCCCTTGGATAAAAGCGAAAGAACAAAAAGCAGCAACGAAATTGTATAGAATTTTATGTCTTTTTTATTGATATAATAAATGTATGAAATCAGTGAGGATATAAAAAACAAGGCATAAAGCACATCTTTACGCTCAGATATCCAGGCAACTGACTCAACATGAAGCGTATGCACACCAAAAAGCAATGCAACTGCCACAGCAATATCAAACCTGCCCAACAGTAAATACACCAGCCATAATACTAATAATGTATTTAATATATGAAGCAAAATATTCGTAAAATGATATATCCATGCATGAATTTCACCATCAGCGTTTTCACCACCAATTTGGTAATCAAGAGAAAGAGAAAACATGACCAGGGGGTGATAGTTACCCATATAATATTCTGAAAATATTTGTTTGATGTTTTCAGCTGATATTTCTTTAAGCGTAGGATTATTTGTGATGTAGCTATCATCATCCCAATTGGTTATACCGTTTTGAAATGCGGGAAAATAAGCTGCTGTGGTAATTAGAATAATGATTGCTGACCAAAGTAAAATATGATTTCTCTTAGGTATTTGATACTCTTTTTGTTGCTTTTTATCGGTAATTTTCTTTACCGCTGATGCTTTTTTAGTAAACTTTTTCTGTTGCTTCACAATGCACGTCTCTTTGGTCTGATACAAAAATATAATAATTAGCAATATTGAAGAATTGTAATGCAACAAAATATGTTAATTTGCTATCTTTGTTATATCTAAGTTTAATTGTTTTTTTATGAATAAAGAGAACCAAAATCAAATATTTCCTGTTTTTGACCAGATTATTAACCGGAAAGATAAAGAGAAGCTGTTGAAGCAAAAAGCTAAAGTAATCTGGTTAACAGGTCTTTCAGGATCAGGAAAAACAACACTGGGTGCAGCCCTGGAAAAAGAATTATATAAAAAGGGCTTTCTAACTCAAATTTTAGATGGTGATAACATTCGGTCAGGGATTAATAAAAACTTGAAATTTACTGAAGAAGACCGTTTGGAAAACATCCGCAGAATTTCAGAAGTAACTAAGCTATTTGTAAATTGTGGGGTTATTACCATTAATTGTTTTATTACACCTACCGAAAGTATCAGGCAAATTGCCCGCGATATTATTGGTGAAAAAAATATTATTGAAGTATTTGTTAACACACCTTTAGAAGTGTGTGAAGAAAGAGATACAAAAGGTTTGTATAAAAAAGCCAGATCCGGTGAGTTAAAAAACTTTACCGGAATTAGCTCACCATTTGAAATTCCAACACATGCTGATATTGATATAAATACCAGTAAATTTTC
>JBDLJL010000157.1:0-11438 GCA_039714415.1 Bacteroidota bacterium | reverse complement strand
GTATTAGAATATAACAGAATATTGCAGGATTTCAATTTAAAAGAAAACAAAAAAGGTCTTGGACTTCTTGATTTGAAAAGAAAAAGCAAGAAAAATTTGAGTTACAGTTTTCACAAAATTGATAAAAAGTTATCCTTTTTTACTTTACAGGTAACTGTTAAAAAGAGAAGCGAAATGAGTGCCCTGATTATCGATGCTACCAATGAAACCCCACGTATACATTTTGATGCTGATAATAATTTATTCGAGATATCAAACAAATCATTACCCGAAGATGCCGATGAATTTTACCAGCCGGTTTTAAATTGGTTGGAAAATTATAAGTTAAAGCCAAACGAAAAAACAAATTTCAGCTTCAAACTTGATTATTATAACACTGCTTCAGCAAGGTATATCATAAGAATGATTAAAATCCTTGATAATATATCACAAAAACACCAAGTGAAAGTATTCTGGTATTATCGTGAAATTGATGAAGATATGCAAGCAATGGGCGAAGAGTACCTCGAAATGACAAATCTTGAATTTGAATTGGTAGAAATATAACCCACCCCACATAAGTTTTGAAAATTAGTAATTTTACTCTATTAATAATAGATCGGTAAGAAATGCAGACTCTTTGCAAACTACATTTTAGTTTGAATTATGAATATGATTCGGAACGTCCTAATTTCAAAAAGACTGCAATATTTTATCTCTCATTCATATAAATCATTTCACTTTTTACATAAATAATAATGTCCAAAATTTAGAAAATGCATATTTATTTGCAAAAATATGTTAATAAAGAACAAATGCATTGTAAAATTTATTAAATTTAGCACAGAGAAATTAATTAAAATACATAAATGACAGATTTGCATTTTTAAAAAATGTAATTTATTCAAAAGTTCAAAATAAAAAAAGCGTAATCGGAAATATATATAAATATTCTACTGAAAGTGTGAAAGAATTACACGATATACTCATTAAAGAAAATGTAATTTTCTTTTTTAAGGGAACAATTAACCAGGGTTCACTTTTAAATTTACTGTCAATTGTAGAAAATCAGTTAAATGAATCTACAATAAGTATTAAAATTTATAACCTAATGGTTGAAATGCTCCAGAACATTTCAAAACACTCTGACAGTTATTCTGGTGAGAAAGTATGGAAATCAGGAATTTTTGTAATAACAGAATCAGAAGAAGAATACAATTTAATATCCGGAAATTACATTCTTAACCCTAAAAGACAATTGTTTGAAAATAGTATTAAATATGTTAATGAATTATCTTATAATGAATTAATTCTGGAATATAACAGAATTTTACACGGATCTTACATAGATAATAAAAGACAAGGCTTGGGTTTGTTAGATATAAAAAGAAAAAGTAAAACGAACCTTATCTGTAATTTTTATAATATAGATAAGAAATTATCTTTTTTCACTTTGCAGGTAATTGTTAAAAAGCAAACAATATGAAACATCCAAACATGATAATAAATACAAACGAGCACGATTACATGACTATATTGCTGTAATAATGAACGTTGAACTTTGAGGATGTTCCATCTTTCTAAAAAATAAATTAAATATTAACAGATGAATGCTCTAATAATAGAAGAAACAAATCAAACACCTCGTGTTTGTTTTGATCCTGGCAACAATATATTTGAGATTATCAATAAATCATTGCCTGAAGATGCCGATTTGTTTTATGGACCGTTAATAGAATGGTTAGAAGGATACCAAGAACAACCCAACGAACAGACGGAATTTCATTTTAAGTTTGATTATTATAATACTTCCTCAGCCCGAAATATTAGCACTATAATAAAAATTTTAGATGCCATGTCACAAAAACATAAGGTGAAAATATTTTGGCATTATCGTGAAATTGACGAAGATATGCAATCAATGGGAGAACAATACGATGAAAGCACACAAGTTGAATTTGAACTGGTTGAAATTTGATATGGTTCTCAATGCTAATTATATTATAAACATTTATAAACATCAATATTTCTGCACTTTACTATAATAACCTTATTATTAGCTTAATTCTCAAAAAATAAATTCCTGCTCCTATTCCTGATGATTCCATGTAGGTAACAACCTCCGTTTCAACTTCGCCAGTACCAACATAAATTATTTGGGTATTATTGGGGTCGAATGCAATTTAACTTACAGAGTATTTACTCCATTCTCAATTAACAATTTGCCATGATGATTCATTATCGAATACATCATTATTGTACCATAAACCGCCGGTTTCAGTGCATGCCCAAACTTTTCTACCTTCAGAATCATTGGGGGCAAATAATAAAAAACGTGTCCTACCCCCCAAATTTGCAGGTATGTTTAGCCAATTGGATAACGATGAAGAATTTTTATACTTCCATGCTAAATTTTTGGTAAGATCAATTGCTTTTTTCAACCTTTCGATTGGAACCCTTTTTAACACCAGGTCAATAGTCATTAGGTAATTCTGATAGGCTGCAACATCCGGTTTTGCCCAGGTATATTTAAAATTAGGGTTTTGAATGGTTAATTTGTCAATTTTCAAATTTTCCTCTTTTAGGAATTTCATAATTTTTCCTGTTTTCAGGATTGAAAAAAGGTGATTTAACGATGAACAACATGGCACTCACCAAAAAAGCACCAATTACAAAAATGGATTTTGATCTCATATTACCTGTATTAATATTGATTTACCTTTATCTATACACAACTAAACTTTAACTTTTTATCAGTATCAACACTTCAGGTTTTACTTTAAGTTAGCAATGGTGTAAATGCCTTTTATTCACGAATATTCCAATAAAAAAAATTTAGTCCAATTTTGTATAAAGATTATATTTGTTAAAATTACAAAATTTAGGTTAACAATCTGTTAGGTTTTAATAAAATTTAAAAATTTAAAATTACTACTTTCTTAGGTCTTCAGGTATTATTAATTGATTTATTACACTTTAATTTATACTTTAGTTACAACAATGTTATACTCAACTGTTCAAGATATTACAATATCTTCAACTTTTTCTGTTTAAATCAATTTTTGTATCCAGGAATAAAATGAGTTTTCAAACATTGTATTAATTTTCACAAATGATCAGGACTATGCTTATGTGTATTTTTATGGTGCACAAAGCTAAAAAACACCTAATTTTGACCAATTAGCGAGTGGTGGTATACGATTACCAATTTTTATTCACCACAAGCAGTTTGTAGTGCTTCCAGAGCTTAGTTGATGTGTAGAACGAGTGGTATACAGGAAGATTTAATGCCTTTGATCGGTAATTGGCATAAATAAAGATGAAAAACATAATGCTTAATTACTTAAACAACAAAATTGTACAAGCTGGACATTTTGTTAATTATCAGTCACATGCAATGTTTTAACAAAGTGAATACTGTTAAGCTTTTAACACCCATCGATAGATTAACACTGTTGTTATGTTACATCTTTACCAAGCACCACATCGTAACTGGATGCCATATAAGAGCATTTAAATATGTATAAAAACGATATCTTCCCCCTACCCGTCTCATTTTATGATAATTACGACACACGTTCTGATGCTTCTAAAACGGATGAAATGCGAATAACAGATCATGGATTATGGTAAATAAGATTATCGTTCAATAGGTCTAAAATTTAATAACTTGTCCATACGCTATTTTTCTAGAAAAGGCCTGTTGTGGAGATATTCCTTCGATAGCACATATAAAAGCTCTTATTGATCCCCCATGGCAAATGATGGCCACATGTTTACCGGAATGTTTTAATTTAATTTCATCATAAAAGCTAGAAACCCTATTAATTAAATCCTGATATGACTCACCACCGGGGCATGCTGTTTGAACATAATCTTTGAAAAATATTTTGGCTTGATATGTTTTAGAAATATCATCCCAATGTTTCCCTTCCCAATCACCAAAGTTTAATTCCATTAGGCGATCATCATAAATTATATCCTTATTTTGAAATAAAGCATCTGCCAGGGTTTTACACCGCGTTAACGGGCTTGAATAGATAATATCAAACTCCTTAGGTTTTATCTTAGTTTGTAAAGCCCTTTTTTCAATTTCAAAACTATTTGCCAATTTAATATCAGATTGGCCATAACATATACCCTTTTCTATGGCTACTTTCGTATGTCTGATTAAAACTATACTTGGCATTGCTTTAAAATTATTGTGCTGTATCTGCATATATTAGTTCAGTAAATTTAGCAAGTAATTAGTATATTCGTAATTTGTAATTAATTATATAGATTATTTATTTTTAAATTACCAATTACCTTTCAATCAAGGTAAAACATACAATTTTATGCATTGTCGTTATTATAAACCTGAGCCCAACAATTTTCAAATAAATTGAATATGAATTAAATATGATATATAAAAGCCAATTTCGCTTAATTGTTGCAGTGCACCCAAAACGTCTCCTGTATAACCATCAATTCTTTTTAAAATATAAGCACGAAATATTAAAAAAACAACAGAACAAATAAGAATGGCCAAAACAATTACCATCCAATGAATAAAATATAAAAACAAAAGTCCTGTAATTATTGCAAAAATCATAGAAGCTATGCTTCCTCTTTTACCAATGGGTTTGGTTTTGCTACTTGCATCCATTCTGGAATAAGAACTTGTATAAATCATTATTACAGGGAAAATACGACTAAATGCATGAGCATTTATAAATATTATAGGAATTATGCCGGTTTCAATATTATTAATTGAGAAAAATTTAACAGCAAGGATCAAAACTAAACCAACTGAACCATAGGTTCCAATACGGCTATCTTTCATAATTGAAAGAATTTTACCTTTCGTATATCCACCCCCAAAACCATCGCAGAAATCAGCAAAACCATCCTCATGGAAAGCACCGGTAATATATATACTAGTTGCCATACTAATAAGAATAGCCAGCTCTTTCGGTAAAACATATTGTAAACCGTAAAATATCAAGGCCGAAACACTTCCTACAATTATTCCAATTAATGGAAAATAGCGGGTAGCCTTATTTAAATTTTCTTCTGAATAACCAGTACTTTTTGGTACCGGAATCCGTGTATAAAACATAAGAGCGGTAAAGAAGATTTTGAGTTCTTTCATTTATAAAATTATTCATTTTCTAATCAATCGTAAGTAGTAAATCTAAAATAGTTAATCGTAAATTAATTCATTACCAATTTTTGATTTTTGATTAATGATTTACAATTGAGCAATTAATTAATCGATATATTTATAATCGGATTTTGTATTTTAAGACATAAATCCAAAAGTATGAATGCAATTGTAACAGTAACATTACAGACTACAACAAGTATGGATACCTGAAATTACCCTCTGTTTGAAACCCCTGCATCCTCAAACGAAGCCATTTGGTTAACAAAATTAATAGCCGATTGAACAATAGGTAATGCCAGTGCGGCACCTGTCCCCTCACCCAAACGCATATCCAAATTAAGGATCGGTTCTGCATTAAGATTTTCCAGCAATAAAGTATGTCCTTTTTCACCGGATTGATGGCAAAAAATAGTATTTTCTCTTACTTCAGCATTAAATTTACAGGCAGTTAAAGTAGCAGCAGTAACAATAAACCCGTCTACTAAAATAATCATTTTTAGTTTTTTAGCCTCAAGTATAGCCCCCGTCATCATAGCAATTTCCAAACCTCCAAATGTAGCTAATACTTCAATTGGGCTTTGTGTACTGTATTTTTCAGAAATCTCTCTTAAAATTCTAATTTTTCTATTAATTGCCTGTTCATCAAGTCCTGACCCACGGCCTGTACATTTTTCAATGTCTAAACCAGTAAATTTGTTCATTAATAATGATGAAGAGGAGGTATTACCAATACCCATTTCACCAAAAGCAATGGTGTTGCATCCGGTTTCTGCTTCTTTTTTAACAAATTCAGCTCCTTTTTCCATGGCCAATCTGCATTCCTCCACACTCATGGCAGGTTCATGACGCATATTTTTACTCCCATTGGCAATTTTTGCGTTAATAATACCACTTTCTTCCGGGAAATTGAAATCTACCCCTGCATCAATTACTTTTAAATTGATATTGTTTTGCTCACAAAAAACATTAATAGCTGCGCCTCCTGAAGAAAAATTCAAAGCCATCTGGTAGGTTACCTCTTTTGGATATGCACTTATTTTTTCATTGGCCAGACCATGATCTGCAGCAAAAACCAGTAATGCAGGATTCTTAATTTCGGGCGATAATGTGTTTTGAATCAAACCGACCTGAAGGGCAATATCTTCTAATTGTCCTAACGAACCTGTTGGTTTGGTTTTAAAATCAATTTTGTGTTGTAATTGTTCTTTTAAAGTCATTCTTTTTTGATTTTAAGATTTTAATAACTTACAAAGTCTTTTCACATAAAAAACACTTTATTTAACCTGCATAGGTATACCCGAAACCATTAAATAAACATCATCTGACGACTTTGCGATAAATTGATTCATCCAGCCTTGTAAGTCTGCAAATTTTCTGGCCACCTCATTTTCCGGATGCACGCCCATACCTAGCTCATTACTCACAACAATTAAGTTAAAACCCTGATTAACAAACTGTTCCCATTGTTTTTTTGCATATTCCAATGAAATTTCCAAATCAAATTGATTGTCATGATAAATATTTGTTAACCAAAGGGTTATGCAGTCCAAAACAAGTGTTTTCCCCTCAAGTTTGAGTTTCCCAAGTTCCTTTTCCTCCTCAATAGTATGCCATTGATTGTTTCTATCGTTTTGATGCCTTTCAATTCTTGCTTCAAAATCTTTATCCCACTTTCGGGCTGTGGCCAGATATATAGGATTTTCCGACTGACTTTCAGCAAGTTTTTGTGCATAATTACTTTTTCCCGATCGTTGTCCACCTGTAATAAATATTATATGCTTCATTTACAAAAGTTAAGTGTGGAAAAATTTAGAATTCCATTTCCAATTTTAAGTAACAATTAATACGTATGCTCTTAATTCATTAATAGTGGCTTCTAAAAATTCAAAGTTTAAGGCTTTCAAATTTTTCGAGGCTCGATTTTACTCCTGTAAATGAGTGTCTTGAAAAATTTGAGTAACGCAAAAATTTGAATTTTTAGAGGTTGCTTAATGCCAGTTTAATGAGTTCAAAACTTATAAGAAAGCCTTGCCATAAAACTTCTTCCCATCATGTAATATAAATCTTTTTCCATATAATTATCATCAAACAAATTATCAACGGTAATACCAATACCATATTTCTCTTTAATAGTATATGAAGCCGACAAATCAACAATTAAGTGGTCCGGAAATGTCAGCAAATCCTCATGGATTAATTCAGGTCTGATTTCCTGACCATCTTCAGTTAAATAGGGAATTCTTTCATAGGTTGTCCAATCGTAGGTATAAAACCAATTATCTTCATCACGTGGACCAATATAACGAGCATTAATTCTTGCTGAAAATCCTTTTGAACCAGTAAACATCACGCCAAATGAAGCTTTATTCATCCGCACATACTTCATTTGACTTTCTGAAATTTCAGTTGGGCTCTCAATGATAACCGAAGCATTATACATATGTGTGTAATCCAGATATGCTTTCAAGCTGTATGCATAATTCTTTAAGGCACCTAGATCATAGCTAATAGCTACCTCCAGGCCATCCATATTAGCTTTATCGGCATTTATAAAGGTTATATAATCGGCATTAGATCCATCTGTTACTACTTGATCCTTAAAATAAGTTGTAAAATAAGTTACATCAATATTTACTCCTGTCTTTTTATTGTTATAAGCTAATCCCAAATCATAAGTTACTGATGTTTCAGGCTTTAAATTAGGGTTGCCCCTATAAGTTGCACCATAAAAACCTGATGTTGTATAATTCCCCGCCACTTTAAATGCATCTGGGGCTACAAATGCACGTCCTGCAGCTGCATGTACTTTGAAGCCCGTGAAAAACTTATATTGTATACCCAAGTTTGGATTAAATACATTATATCTTTCAGTTGAATTAACGCTCTCTATCAGTTCTGTTTCAAATAGTTGAAAATTAATATTGTCATACCTGCCCCCAATACTTGTGTTCAGTTTATTATTAAGTAAATTAATATTGGCTTGAAGGTAAATACCTGTTGTCATATTCAAATAATCAGGCTGAAATGGACTTGTAGGGTTTTCAACATCTAACCATTGTTTGGATTCGTACTTTTTTGAAAAATTGTCTAGACCAAAAATTAATCTATGAGTCCCTATTATTAAGGCATCTTGCATAATAAAACCAAAGGATTTTAAGCTATAATCACTGGTCTGGAACTTATCACTACTCACATCATTATAATATATAGTATTCTCAATACTGTAATGAGGTGAAAACCTTAATTCATTATTACCAACTGTTCCTTCAATATTTAAATTTTGCGACCATCGATCAATGTCTACGCCAATAGCACCATAGGATCCCCAAAAGGTACCATTTGTCTGAATATCTTTTGCCAACCAATAATCCTGATTCAAATCTAATGCCCAGTCGTCATTCAACTGAAAACCCAGCCTGCCACCAATATTATATTGGCTATATTGCGTATTTTCATACTCCTTTCCATAGGATTTATATTCCATAATAAGCTTTTCTTCATCACTCAATTTCAGAAGATTGTTATTACCTGTTATATAATTATCACCTTGAGCTCTCGTATTAACATAAAAATCAAAATTGAATTTAGGTGATATTTTACCACCAACATTTGCATTGATTTTATATGAATTAAAACTTCCGTATGATATAGCCGCTTTACCCGAAATATTATCTTTTGATTTTTTCCTTGATATATTTATCACACCACCCATAGCATCAGATCCAAAAAATGATGAATAAGGACCTTTTAATATTTCAACTTGCTTTATACTATTAAGGTTTAGAGTAGAAATATTATCAGTTCCTACCGGAATTCCATTTATTAATACTAAAGTATAAGTATTTCCATGAGCCGATGGGGTAAATCCCCGCATTCCGATGGTTGATTTGAATCCAATATATTGAACCAAATCAATACTTGCACTTTTCTTTAAAAGATCATCCAAACCATTAGCAGGAATAGTATTTATTTCATCCTGGCTAATTATTTTCAATTGCTGTGGAATTTTCCCTAAATCTGAATTGGTACGGAATGCATTTACCGTTACTTCACTAATAGGAAGGGTTTTGGTTGAACCTGATTCTTGTGCCAAGCCTTTTGGCTGAAAAGCTGCAAATAAAAATACTGCTGCAAAAAATAATTCTCTGTACATTGTTTTTTAAATTTAGGTTATACAATAGGTAAGCTCTAAAAATCAAAATTCCTGCGTTAGCCTTGAACTTAAAATTTTTACAAACTACCAATAAATCGTAAACCATAACTTTAAACCTATTCCTGGAATTATATCTCGAGCTATAATAAAAGAATACAAGGGATAATCGACTGAATATAAACAAATTGCTTTTATCCCGAAAGCTATGATTTAGCAAAAACATTGTTGGCAGGTCTTCTGGCTCGCCTTACTTTGTTTGGCCTTCCCGTCCGCCTAACCGGACAGTGGCAAAAGAATAAACAAAGCTTTTTGAAAAGGCTTACAGCTGCGGGTACAGCTCCCGAATTTAACGGGATTCCCATTTTAATCTTAACCGGATGTTTCCGGTATCAGAACCAAATTTTCAGTACAAAGATAGAAGGAAAATTATAAATAAAGCAAAAGTTTGAAAATAAAAAACCGCACTTTTTATATTGATTAAGTTGAAATTCGATATTCAATTAGTTAAAAGCCGGCAGAATATAAGTACGTAATAACCTTTCTGGTGTTGATAATTGTAAGTAATCTGATTCATTTACTGAATTGGTAAAAACGACTACCAGATCCGAATCTGGAACAACATAAATCCATTGTCCGGCATAACCAACTGCACAATAATATCCATCAGGGCTAACCCACCACTGGTAACCATAATAAAAATCCTGAATATACTTTCTTTGAATAATGGGTTTTGATGATTCTATTACCCAATTTTCCGGAACTACCTGTGTACCATCCCAAATTCCATTGTTCAGGTATAAATATCCAAATTTTGCCATGTCCCTGGGGCTTAAACGTAAACCATGTCCACCTGTTGGTATACCATTTGGTTCTATAAACCAATAAAATTCATTTATCCCTAAAGGTTTAAAAAGATTTTTCATGGCAAATGAGTCCGTCCTCATACCACTCTCTTTTTGAATAATGGCAGAGAGAAGATGAGAAACCCCCGTATTATAACTATATTCTTCACTGGGAATAGAAACCATTGGCAAATCAAGTACATATTTTACCCGGTCTTCACTCCTAACCCATTGATAATAAGAATTTCGCTCATCGCCATATCCATATTCCATTTCATACCATTCCAAGCCTGTACTCATAGTTAACATATGTTCCAAAGTAATATTTTGCTTATCAGTGGTTAAATTATCAACTTCATACTCAGGAAAAAAATCTATCATTTTTTGATTTACATCACTGATAATACCTTTATTTATAGCAATTCCCATGAGAGCAGAAGTAATACTTTTCGTACAGGAATTTATTCTATGAATACTGTCTTCATTAAATTCATCAGAGTAATATTGCTCTGCAACAATATATCCATTTTTTACTATGAGAACAGAATGAATATCGGCATGAAGTTTTAGTAAAATAGTTATTTCTTCGTTTAATTGTTTTAGTTTCTCTGAGTCCATTCCAACTTCTTCCGGCGTGCAGGTTTTCCATGCATCGGTAGGCCAATATTTGCCATTATAAATACCCTCTTTTACAAACTCATTTGCCGGAAACCTGGGATCGTATTCGGTTTCCTTTGTGCAAGCTGAAATCACCATAATAATAGTGATTAATATGCTTGGTATTAATATATTAACCTTTCTCATTTTGCTTATTTTAAGTCTGAACATTCTAATATTTATCCTATTTTTAGGCATTTGTCTTTGCTAAAATTGTATTCTATACGATAAAACCGGTATTATTGGGTTTTGATATTCAGTTTCTATACTATGGCTTATATCGTTATACCGTCTATACAGCATATTTTTATGATTTGTTAAATTCATGATGTCAACCCGCCACTCACTTGTATATTTGGGCTTATTTCGTCTAAATATGATTTGTAAGTCCATTCGAAAATAATCATCGGCCTTTTCTGTGTACCCATAATCCAATATTCTTACACTTTCACCACGGGCAATTGATAGTTCCAAATCTTCAGGCAGGTATCTCATTCCACCGGTATATATCAATCTCGCACTTATACCCAGCCAATGTTGTCTGCTCTTTCCAACTTTGAACTCTTTTCTCAGTATACCGTTGGCAGCATATGAGCCATTATACCTTGTATCAAATTCATCACCAAGGTAGTTTTTATATTTTGATTCGTATAAGGTA
>JBDLJL010000156.1:0-11445 GCA_039714415.1 Bacteroidota bacterium | reverse complement strand
AGCAAGTTAAAAAATAAAGTTCAAATATTATAATAGCGGCTTGGTTGCATGCAACCAAGCCGCTATTATAATATTTGAACTTTATTTTTTAACTTGCTGTATTTCAGCCATTAAATAATATTTTCATTTGCTTTTCGTTACACCAATCTACCTGCTTGCTTGCACTAAAACTGGTTTCTCTAAAATATTAATTCATATTTATTTTCTTTATGCTCTCTCTTTTTTAACCTCTTCCAGAGCTTCTATCAACAAATAAACTGTTGAGCTTGGGTTTTTAAAAGTTTCTAACTTTTTTGCCCTGTTAATTGCTTTTAAATATTTTGTATCTAAAATGCTTTTTAAATTTTCGCCAATTTTAGTTTTGCTGTACTGTCCGTTTTGCTTTTTAATTTCTTTGTTGCAGGCATTACAATCAATTTCTGCTTTTTGCTCTTTTAAATGCAATAAATACCATAATTCAATACATGGATTTGATGCCAATAGTATAGTGCCCGGAATTTGTTGCAATCTTTCCAACATTTTAGGTGCATCTAAATCATATAAAAGGAATGTTTTGTCTTTTTTATGTGTGAATTTTCCATTTTTGTACCCTTTAATGTATTTTGAGGTGATTCCATTTTTCGCTACCTGTGTATCAATTTCAATGGGGATACGGTATTTTGATTTAAGGTACTTTACATATAGTTCCTCGGTTTTGCCTTCGCAAAAAACAAAAAAGGTGGGCTTTATCTCTTTCCCTCTGGATGGTCTTCTGCTTCTACCCATTGATAATAGATTTTAAATTTTCTATTGAATCATCTACAAAGGGAACTGCATCAAAACGGCCTTGTAAATAAGCCTTTTCTACATCCATCGTTTCCCGGAAGTCTTTATAGTCGTATAGGGAGTATAAATCGGTTGAAGCATCCTCTTTTTTGTTAACAAAGAATATCTGGTCTTTACGCAATTTGTTTAAATTAAGCAATTTAGTATTATGCGTAGAATAAATGAGTTGAGCCTTATCACTCGCATTGAACACTTCTATTATGTATTCAATAATATTGGTATGTAAGCTATCCTCAATTTCATCAATTAGTAAAACTTTATTGTTTTTAACGATGTCAATTATGGTTAGCATAATGAAAAACAGTTTTTTTGTACCTGCTGACTCTTCCGTGTTAAAATCGAAAGCTATTTTTGGTGAATTTTTGTGATGGGTGATTATCCTTAAATGTGCCTTTTCAATATCTTCAACTGAAACGGTACTTGAATGAAAGTCTGCTTTTATGTTTTTCCCTTTTTGTAGCTCTTTTATAATTTTAATATCAATAATATCACTATCAGCCATTTTCAAGGCTTGTAACAAAAGTTCTTTATTCTCATTGAATAATAATTCCAAAGGAAGGTTATTTAAACCTTTGTATCCTAAAATGAATTTTTCATGGAAATACCTGAATATTTCTTTTGGTATAAGCCTGTCCATTTGACTGGCACGGGAAATATACAAGGTTTTACGAGAAGTGTTTTCGGCTACATCCATTGGCCTTTTAATAACCGTGCTGAAAGAATATATTTCTTTTTTTGTTTTCCCGGGTTTTTCTTCCCTTGTGAAAATTTTTGCCCTTTTGCCTTTGGGGTAATAATATAAACTTTCGGTAATGATTTCAACCTGGCTTAAAGAAAATGAATATTCATATTCAATATTATTGCTGACAAAGCGAACAAAATAAGAACTTGGTTTTTTTTGGTAGTTGTTGAATTTAAAAGATTGAAAATTAAAAATAATATTTTCATTATGTTGATGTGATTTAAACACCATTGAATTACAAAAACGTATTGCTTTGATAATATTGCTTTTACCGGAAGCATTTGCACCGTATAGAGCAACCGTTTTTAAAACTTCTGTTTTCTCAAAGCCAAAAATATTATGTTTTAAAGCCTTGGATTTTTGGGTTTTGATATTACCAGCCCTTAAATCCAAAACAATTTCATCTTTAATTGAAAAAAAGTTACTTAAGCGAATTTCTAATATCATTTTAACGAGCTTATTTGTAAGTATTTTACAAAAATAGCATTAAATTTAATATTTATATCTTTTAATAGTGCTTATTTCTACATTTTTTTTAAAGAAATTATTAACTTCTACTAAAGTTTCTATCTGTAAATAAACTATTGAACTTGAATTTTAATATTATTTAATCTTGTTTTTTGAAATTATTTAAATCTGTTTTATAAAAAAAGCATCGAATTCGATGCTTTTAAAATTGGATTGAGCAATTGTTTTCACATACTCATAAGCTCAATTTTACAACTCCTTCTTGTTGTTGTCAATTACATTACAGTTACATTAAATACATACTGATAATCTGGTGGTTGCGTTCTTATGTTGCTGTATATTTACATTGCACTTACATTAAATTTATGCCCAAAACGGAATATATTTTGTGTAGCGCTTAGCCTTGTTTTCTGTGTCAAATTCTTTTATCATTCCATTTGTTAATGCGTCTTTGATAATTTTTGACACCATCGGATAATTCTTTTTTTCTATCTTAAATCGCTCTCGTAGTGTTTGATTTGTCATGAATTCATCAAAAACAAATTTCAAACAACAATGCTGATATGTTGCACGAATTTTATCTTCTTTGTCCATGTCTCTCAATTCTCTGGGGGCGTACAGATAGACTCGTGTAAACATTTCTTCACCTTGAAATTTTGGTGCAGGTAATTGATATAATTCACATTCGGTAATCACTTTGTCAATTCCTGTCCCTCTTTCTTCGAAAAGGTTTATTCTTCGCATAAATGAAGCAAGTTTTTCATTTCTTGAAAACGGATTGTGGTCTATAAATCGTAATGTGTCAATAAGTGGATTCCCAGGATTTGTTATTTCTACTCTTCCTTCTTAAAAGCAGTTAAATTGTTCATATATTTGAGTTTATAGTCTTCATCAAAGCTGTCAAGATATGCCCTTGTTGTTAATATACTTGAATGCCCCAATGACTCACTTATTAACTCTATAGGTGTGCCGGATTTTTTCAAAATGGTACTGAATGAGTGTCTTGCTGCATAAGTTGTAACAGGTTTATTTATTTCAAGGGTTTCAGCAATAAGCTTCATATACTTATTAACTGTTCTTGTAAAATGTTTAACCTCCTTACGTTGTTGTTCAAGGTCGTCTTTTTCTTTTATAATAGGGAATATATAGCTTGAAGGATTGTTTTGATTTCCCCACCTTTGAATTACTCCTTTTGCTTCCGGTAGTAATCCTACTACAATTGGCTGTAAATTATGCTTGGATGTATTCTTCGTTTTTTCCCTGATAAAAATAATTTTAGAATCATCTAAATGTTGGTGTTTTATTCGTGCTATATCCGCTATGTTCATCCCATTACAAAAGTAGCTAAACATCCAGATGTCTTTTGCGAATTCTTCCATACTACCTTTTGGTGCATCATAATTATAAATGAGACTTATTTCATCTATTGTAAGTGCTTTCTTTATGTTTCTTGAGGCTGGTAACTTATATTTATTTCTGCCGAAAGGGTATATTTTTTGCTCGATTGCTCCATTAGCAATTGCAGAATTAAAGAGTTTTCGTAAACACCTTAAATAAATGCCAATGGTTGTTGAAGATTTACCATTATTAAATTGCCATTTTTCATATTTTGTTAAAAATTCAGGAGTAATTTCTTCAAATATTAATTTTTTCCTTTTTGAAAACCGAATAAGAGAATTTTTACTTTGTTTATAAACTTCAGAAGTGCCAAATTGTTCGTTTTCCCTCATTGCTCTTATATCACGATCATAAGCTTCATATACATCGTTTTTATTTTCATGAGTACTATCACCAAAGAGCTCATTTTCAAATAATGCAAAGGAAAAAACAGGCATTTGTTTGATGATTTCATAGGCTGTCTTTTCAAGTTCATTAAACTCCAATTTCAGGTCATAGTCCTCACCTCTGGGTCTGGCAGAATAAATGCGATTAAATCGCTCTTTTTTCATACTTTTATTTAAAGCGTAATATTTTCTTTTCCGTTTATAAGTTACCCTAAGTTTAACAGGAAAAGTACCATCTTTCTTTGGGGTTCTTGTTTCAAGATAGATTGAAATAGTTACTTTATGATTTAGCATATCTATAAAATTAACACACGTATTAGCACACAAATTTAAACAAATATGTTAAATTATGAAATTAAACACAAATAAGATATTATGTATATATCAAATATACAGGAATATAGTATCATTATGAAAAAATAAGAAACAATAAAGTAATTGCTTGAGGGGCATGTGTTCGAAAGGACGTGCAAGTTCGATTCTTGTCCTGGGCACTTTGATAATGAAAGCTTTGCAGAAATGTAAGGCTTTTTTGATTTATGGTAGCTTAATGTAAGTACAAACAAATTACTTCTTATTTTGGGTAAGCTTTGTTTAATTCCTGCCTCTTTTTTTACAAGTAACAAGTATATCCGTCTATCCTATTCACCGATATGGCTGTTTTGGTGATTATGTTCACCAAATTCATTTAAACAATATATAATAGAAGCTATTAAATTCCGGATGGAACAATTAGGCCTTAAAGGCAAAGATTTGGTAGAAATATCTGGATATAGAACACGCGTATCCGAAATATTTGCAAAAAGCACAAGCTTAATTTGAACATGATCCGTAAACTTCATGAAAAATTAAGCATTCCTTATGAATCATTAATGAAAGAATATTGAATAGGGTTTAGAAATCAAATACCTTTATGGTTATTTGGTTTTTTATATTAACAGTACAATTATACATTCACGTATTAAATGGGTTAATAAAGTCATTTTCACAATATTTATAATATATTTTTAATATTTTATTACCAAATTAAAATGATTCGTAATAAAATAATAATTATCTTTGCACGGATTTTTGAACTTTATTAAGTTATTATGCACATTACAGGAAAACCATTGGCTAATTTAGGGCTGGATGCCCAGGAATTCATAAATTTATTTACCTCTTTGGGTGAAAATGCGGAAAATTTCTTACCCGCTTTCATTATTGACAAACTCAGGCATTTTGTACGCCTTTGTCATGAACAACCAACTGATCCTGCAAAGCAAATAGCAGAAATAGATCGAAATATCTATGAAATTAAGGAAGCTATTCCCGGTTTCACTGATGTTTCATTAATGCTATACCCTCATGAGGACTCTAAAGCATTTCAATACCAGGCAAAACAGCTTGAATTTGTAAATAAATTAACTTCCCTGATTGATACAGAAGCTGTTGATGAAGAAACAAAAAAGCAAACACTAAACATATTAAATGCCCATGATTACTCTGTAGGCACCCCACCTGTTACCCAAAAACAATTGGATTATTCATACAGGCTACTTTTAGGTGAAAAAGTAAGTGAGCTGAAAAAGTTTCGCGATGTAATTGGTGTTAATGGTGATGAGGAAGAAGCTCAATGGAATTATTTCCTTAATGTGCTTGATCAGATGGTTATTCAGGCCTCGCACTACACAACACCGGCAGAAAGAAAGGACTTTTTAAGCAAGACTGAACTAACCGTTAATTTTAAAGGATTAAATGGTTTTATTCGTACCGTTGTTGGTGGAAGTGCTGATACGGCCATAAAACTAATTTCGGAAGAAGTTTTCAGCAAACATAATGTTGAGATTGTAAATTTCACATCGGCTGATGAACTATATAATCAAATTCAGCACGATTATTCCAAAGTTTTTTTGGTAAGGGTAAAATCAATGCGCAGGAATATTTTCAATCAGGATCGTTGGTTTCCATACCTGTCAAGAATCGTAATAATTGATGATTCTTTAGAATCGCATAGTACAAATACTTCCCTGGTTTTTACATTCCACAATGGAATTATTAATACCCTGAATAAAGTACATACAAAAAAACTGGGCGCTTTGGCAAATAGTCAGCTTAATTTGCGGCTGATCCTGGATAAAATAAATACGGAAAGTCTGGAGAAATTTCGCAAACTTGCATTAGAAAGAATTAAGGATTACGAAGCTGAACTATTAGAATTAAAAAAAGACCAGCTTGAAAAAACAAATGACCCTGATCGGGATATTGTACTGTTTAAGTTTGACGAATTTGCCAAACAAATACTGAAAGATAAGTATGCCTTAACCAAACTGGCAGATTATATCAATTTAATTATCAGCACAAAAACCCATGCAAAGCTAAAAGAGCAAAATATTGATTTAATTCATGAATTTGAAGAGCGCACCAGACAATATTTTTATTCTGACAATATGGATATTCATATTGCAACTATTAATGAAGGCGGAGGGCGAAACCAAATAAAGACTTACGGTGAATGGTTACTTCAAAGAAAATTAAAAGAAGTAGACCAGTTTATTTTAAAACAATGCAGGACTATTTTGGACATTTTACCAACAAATTATCACCGTACTTTAAAAAATCATTTCCATAAGAATTTTGGGATAAATTTATTTTTAGAAAAATACAAGGAATATTTAACAAAATCGGAAAATACATCGGATAATAGAGGACGTTACAATAATTTCCTGATTGATTTAGGTATAAAAGATGATTATGACCGGAAAACAAAGGAAGAGCAAAACATAATCAAAAGTTTTGTTAGTGATCTGGCAAATCTGGAAAAAACTTCAATTTCTGATGATGTTCAGATGATTATCAGGGATATTCTATTCCATACGGAAAAAAACTTGCGACCCTACATTTTATTTGACAAAGATTTATCATGGGAATACCAGGATTTATTTCCACCGGACCGGTTTGATTTAAATCCTTTTGATCTTGAAATTGGTAATGATGATAATGGACGTATTGACTTTAAACGATTGCTGGTAAAATTACAAAGGATGAAAAGCACTTTCCAGCTTTTCGATGACACCGGTAGTCTATGGGATCGTTTTTGTGAAAACCTTACAATTGTTATAAACGACCCTTCAAACCCTTCGGGCTTTACTGATTTTAATGAAGAAAACTTATTAGAATTCTTAAAATTTGCAGGGACCAGCAAAATCACTGTTTTTCTGGACGAAGCATATAATGATGCGGTAAAATCTGATGATCCTGAAGAACCAAAATGGCGTTCGATTTCAAGATATGTTGTAAATAATTTAGGAAGTTATATGAATATCAGTATTGTAACTTCGTTATCTACAACAAAAAACCTTGGTGGAACAGGTATAAGGCTTGGTTCTCTAATTGCTTCTCATGCTAAAAAAGAAGTTATTGATTACGCCCGCAAACAAAACCCTGCTGAAAAATGTAATACCAACTCGGTTTACATGCTTGTAAATGTAATTGAAGCGGCGCAATTGGCAAAAAAACTTAAAGACAATGCAGAAGCGCGCATGGCCAAGAATGCATCGGCATTTAGTCTACGAAAAAGAATTGAAGAAAATATTAAAAATGAGCTAAATAAGTATGAACAAAATAAAAAAGCAAAGAAAACAGCCGTAAAAAAGATCACCCGGTTTACACCTTTTGAGGGTAGTCCATTACATATCTTTTTATTGGAAGAATTACTTGCACTTGACAAACTTGAGGTGCTTGCTTTACCAGATGACTTTAAATATAAAGGTAAACCTTTCTTTAAATATTACCAGGATCAACTGGTTAAATCATTAAATGGGTTTCGGATAAATAAAATTTTCAGGGAAGAATCAAATAAGCGGTTGCAATTGGCCAAAAAAACAGCTTCTCAAATATTTAGTGATAAAGGCTATGATAAATATGCAAAAATTGTTGATGCAGATGGTTCCTATTTATTTAATTTACAATTAACTGAATTTGCTTCTTTCCAGGGATTAGAAAAATTCACCAAAAAACTTGCCGAACAACGTGGAATTGCAATTATCCCATATGAGATTGGATTTATCCGCTTTTCATTGGGTGATTATCTTGATGGGAATGAAAAAAGTTACCAGGATTTTAAAAATGATTTTAAAAATGCCCTGGAGATTTTCTTTCATTACTGGATTGTATATTACAGCAAAAGGATATCGCCCGAATACGAGGAAAAAACGACTGAAAACATTCTTAATGAAGTATTTGCGGCAGATAGCGATAAAGAATTTACCGATAAGATACTAAATGACTTTCACCTTATAAAAAACATTGAAAGGATAAAACTTGATAGCTTAAAAATAAGCAAGTTAGACACACTTTATCTTTCATTTCCTGAAGAGAGTGGAGTAAATATTAATTCAATAGGTGAATCAAAAAATTCGGTATTCGAGTTTTATGAAAACATTGGCGAATGTAACGATATTAGAGTCTTCATCAGGAGTAAAGCATTTACGAAAATTTACGAAAATCTTCTACCACAAATCTATAAGAAAATTCCGCAAATTAACCATTTAGATTTTGATACAGTACTTGCCCGTTTTGGTAAGGCTGGCATTTTGCGCTTTATTGAAAACAAACTTGATTATCAGCCAAATTCCTACACATTAGATAATGTTGATGAGCTGAATATTATGAAAGAAATCTTAATTGAACTTGAAGATATTCTTTTTTCTGATGCCAAGTTTAAAATTATGGCATTAAATGCCACTAATAATGTTGCCGCTGACCAGCAAAAGTTGGAAGGAATTAACATGGTTTTAAAGAAACATATACGTGAGTTAATGATTCATTTTAATCTTCCATTTGAAAACAGGGGGATTGAACCATCAATTAAGGAATTGCTACAAACAACTATTGAACAATTTGAAGAAATAACAGATATTAATACCAGTGAGTTTGGTCTAAATACGTACTTAGAGAGTTATGTAAGGGGTATCAGGCTAAGTAATAAATTTGCTGATATTTCAATTTCGATGGAAAGTGCTGGGCGTATATTAAATTCTTTATCAGATAAAATCCTGAATGCTGAAAATAGCGTTGAACAGAAATTATTATGGATATATCTTTTAAAACGAAATAATCATTTTGAGAATTTAATTTTACAACGTCTAAAAGCTTATGACGAACAACTTAAAGCCACCTCGGATGATGAAATGCGTTTAGCAATTAATGAGTTTATATTCAATATATTAAAAGAAGACTTTAATTCTATTTTCGATGAAATTATTAAACAAAAATCGATAAAAATAGCTCAAGCCGAATTACATTCTGAAAGCCGAAGTATAGCAAGAATGTTCATTGATATCATTAATAAAACCAGGGCAACTGAGTATTACGATAAATACACCCATAGCTTAATCAGGTTTATTGAAACCAAACATAAAGTGCAGAACTCAGGCACCAACGAGATGATTCAACATGGAATTACCTTGTATAAAGGTTTTGACATGAACAACGATTTATTAGAAACCTATAACAATGGTTCACTAAAGTGGATTAAAGAGTTGATGACTAAATGTGGGGTAATTTCTGCCGAACAACCAGTACAGATACATACCAGGAAAGCAACTGATGCAAAAAAACGCGAATATGCATATCACAAAATAGATTTGACCGGCGATGAGACGGAACTGCGAGCTCTACGTTTAAAAGAATCAAAAGCCATTAAAGCACCATCGGTAAATGAATACATTAAAAACCTGGCAACCAAGCCAAAAGCTGAGTTTTTTGGTCAGCGTATGTCAAAATTCGTTAAACATATTGATGCACAAGATTATCGTTGTAAAATTGTAGATAAAGGATTGTTCAAAGAATTAGTTATTTTCCAGAAATCCTATTTGAAATACCTTACTGATAATTATCAACTTTTAGGGCCGGATGTAAGTTCATTGGAAGATATTAAAAACTTTGTACCGGATGTGATTCAATTTTTGGGTGCACCTGAAAAAGTAATTTCTTTCCCAAAAGTTGGTTATTTTGATTTAGACGGCCCTAATGGCAAAATAACAACGCTTATTGCACCCCTTGACCAAAAAGCAGACTATTTTGGCAATGTAAAAAAACCACGTTTAACGCTTATTAATGAGAAAGTTAAAGAAATGGGCGGAATTCCTATTCATGGTTCTTTATTTGCCATTGAAGAAGAAGATGGTGGTATTTTCGTTGTGCATGTAGATGGTGATAGCGGTGTAGGTAAATCTGAAATGCTTGCAGCTATGATGCTTAAATGGTTGAAAAAAGACCTAAAGCATATTCGTTCAATAAAGTTAATTGCTGGTGATATGTTTCATATCTTTCCGGATAGAAAGGGTAATATTTATGGAATAGGAACCGAAGTTGGTGATTTTTCAAGGGTTACGGATTTTGACCCGGATTATATCAAATACTACAATTCGTTATTCCAAAGCAGTTCTGACAGTAATGTAACGGATTTGAATTCTCGAAGCACTATAAGTGGTCTTTGCGATATTAATATGCCATTTAAAATTGACATTATATTAACAGCAAGTAATTATGCACGTGAAGAAGCCGGGATAACCCGTTTTGACAACCCTGAGAATTTCATATACTACAGAGATTCACATGGCGAACGAAAAGAGAAGGCAACAAGCTCAGATAATCCACATCTTCAGCGCACACTCTTAAGATATTCCGATAACCCAAGTATTGTTACGGCTTTAGAAAACCATGGTAATTATATTGATGATATCCTGGATTGGGAAATGGATAAGGCAACAGGTGTATATTATTTATGTTCATCATTTAAAATGATTGACAAAATTGACATTGAAGATATTGTTCGTCAAATATTTGCAGGGCAAGCCTTCACAGAAGATGAATTAACTTATAAGGTTGCGGATATTAAATTTGATATAATAAAAAACCGTTTTGAAGTATATGCAACAAGCGATGAAAGTGAAACCCATTTTTATCTGAGCAGAAAATTCTTCAGCACTTTATTTGATGCACTGGCTAGCACACCTTCCGGGCAGCCGTTTATATCAGAACATCAACAATTAGATGGCCGGAAACATTTATTAAACATTCTGCGAGGTAATTATGGCGATGGTAAAGGTGGTAAAATCGTTTTTGGTGTATTATCAACAGACTTAGGTAAAAAAGGTCGTGAAATCTCCGGTCCCCAGAAAGCTGCCGAAGAATTAAAGAAACTCATCCAGGAGGTACGTATTGAAAACCCTGATATTCACCAAAACAAACAAGGAGTCAGGGAGCAGGTTCATCAAGTTTATAAGCATATTTTTAATGGCCACCGAATGAGTCCTGAAATTGAACGTTATAATTTCCGACTATGGCAACTGGAGCAAATGAGGAAGGCTGATTTTGTACGAATTGATGATATGAAAACGAGGGTAGACTTATCCAACTTAAAAGGCTTTGCCCCCTTAGATGAAAGCCGGGGATTTTCGCCATTATTGGTTACACCCAACATAAATATTGAATTGAACAGCTATAGCGAAAGTTGGGAGCAGTTAATGAACTTACCCAATAACAGGGAGTTTGCTAATGAATTCTACGAAGATTGCAAAAGCTTGTATATTGCCAAAGGCTATAGTGAAGAAACGATTATCAACAATTTGATATTGCAAC
>JBDLJL010000155.1:0-11528 GCA_039714415.1 Bacteroidota bacterium | reverse complement strand
ACAAATAATACGTTTTATAAAATCACTCATACATGAAAACAATTGTTTTATCCCTTCTACTTATATTCCTTTTTACCTATAACTCTTTTTCTCAAACAGTAACAACAGACCCTACCCTACCAACCGCCGGTTCCGCGGTTACTATTACATTTAATGCGGCAGGTACCGGATTGGAGGGATACACAGGCGATGTATATGCACACACAGGAGTTACAATTGGTAGTGATAAGTGGCAACATGTTATTGAAGCATGGGGAAATAATACAACCCAGCCACAACTTACAAGAATCGCTACTGACTTATACACATTGGAAATAACGCCTTCAATAAGCGAATATTATAGTGTTGCTGCTCAGGAAACGGTTACTGAACTATGCTTTGTTTTCAGAAGTGCAGATGGCTCCTTAAAATCGGCAGATCTTTTTGTTGAAGTTTTTGAATCAGGACTAGCTGTATCAATTACAAGCCCAACCGTACAACCTTATTTTGAAGATGCTGGCGGTTCTATTCCTATTCATATTGAAGGTTCAGAAGCAACCCAGGTGGTGGTAAAAAGTGATGGTTCAACAATACACACCGAAACTGTAACGCCAAATTCATTTGATTATACTGTAACAGCTGAAACCAGTGGCACACATGAAATAACCGTGGAAGCAACAGATGGAAGCGAAACAGTAACTGATAACTTCTTTTATGTAGTACGTTCAACACCTGTTGTTGAAGCTCTTCCTGCAGAAGTGCATGATGGGATTAATTATATTGATGACAATACCGTAACACTGGTATTGCATGCCCCTTACAAAAACTCAATTTATGCATTTGGTAGTTTCAACGACTGGCAACCACTGGTTATGAAAAAAACAGTTTCGGATGTAAACGATCCCGAATTGCGTTATTGGATTACTATAACCGGTCTTACTGCGAGTCAGGAATACTTTTTCCAATACCTTGTAGATGAAGAATTAAAAATCGCCGAACCTTACTCAGACAAGATTAGCGATCCCTGGAATGACAAATATATTCCTGATGCTACTTACCCTGATTTAATTGCTTACCCTGAAGGAAAAACGGAAGGAATTGCCTCTGTTTTTCAAACAGCACAAACAGCATATAGCTGGAATTCAACAAACTTTACTCCACCTTCACCAGAAGATTTAGTTGTTTATGAAACCTTAATAAGAGATTTTACAGCCAATGCCAATTATCAAACAATGATTGACACCATTGGCTATTTAAAAAGACTGGGAATTAATGCCATTGAGCTTATGCCCATAAATGAATTTGATGGAAATAACAGTTGGGGTTACAACCCGGCATTTTATTTTGCGGTGGATAAAGCCTATGGTACAAAAAATAAGTTCAAAGAATTTGTGGATATTTGTCATGCCAATGGTATTGCAGTAATTATTGATATGGTTTTAAACCACTCCTATGGCCAGTCACCGCTTGTTCAATTATATTTTGATGCAAATGCTGGTGATTGGGGGCAACCATCGGCACAAAACCCATGGTACAATGAAACATCCCCAAATACATCCTATTCCTGGGGCTATGACTTTGACCATGAAAGCACCTATACAAAAGCCTTTATTGATAGAGTAAACAGCTACTGGTTAACTGAATATAAGGTGGATGGGTTCCGGTTTGATTTTACCAAAGGATTTACCAATACCCCTGGTGATGGCTGGGCCTACGATGCTTCCAGAATTGCTATTTTAAAAAGAATGTATGATAAAATAAATGCAATTAATCCTAATGCCTATGTAATTCTTGAGCACTTAGCTGATAACTCCGAAGAAACAGCACTTGCCAATTACGGTATGCTTATGTGGGGGAATATGAATGGCAAATATTCCGATGCCGCTATTGGTAATAATGATTCAGATTATTCAGATTTATCCTGGGGATCGTACCTGAATAGAGGGTGGACAGAACCAAACCTTGTAACCTACATGGAAAGCCACGATGAACAAAGGTTAATGTACCGTGCTAAAGTTGCAGGAAAATCAAACGGGGAATATGATATCAAGGAAGTAAATACCGCTTTAAAAAGAATGGAAATGGATGCTTGTTTCTTTTTCCCTATACCCGGACCTAAAATGATTTGGCAGTTTGGTGAATTAGGCTATGATATTGATATTAATGAACCCGGTCGTGTTGAGCCCAAACCCGTTTTGTGGGATTATTATGATGTAAATGACCGCTATCGCTTATATCAGGTTTACCAGGCGTTAATAGCCCTAAAAAAAGAGCATAATGTATTCCGTACAACAGATTATTCAATGGATGTTGCAGGTAAAACGAAAAGCATACATTTGAATGATGCGGATATGAATGTTACAATCGTTGGAAATTTTGATGTTCTTGACCGGCGTATAGACCCAAACTTTCAAAGCACCGGGACATGGTATGATTATTTTTCGGGCGACGAAATTACGGTTACCAATGTGAACAGCGAAGTTGTCCTTGAAGCAGGAGAATATCATTTATATACAGATGTAAAACTTGACATACCGGATATTGTAGCAGATGTTGAAAAAATTAGTCTGGTAATTGACAATTCACTTAAGTTAAGTGTTTACCCAAATCCGGCAAAAGATAATACAACTATTTCAGTGATTTCTGACGAACATTTAGAGCAGGTATCGGTTAATATTTATAATATTCATGGAAAGCTTGTCAGGAACCTTTATTCAGATAAGCTTTTAAAGGGACAAAATGAATTTAACTGGGACCTAAAAAATATAAACGGACAAAAAGTTCCTTCCGGTATCTATTTTACTACGGTACAGGCAAAGAACTTTGGTAAAAATATAATGATGATTGTAGATTAACCCGGAAAATTCATAGAATTTTTGGGATTAAGTTTGATTTTATGCTGAGCTTTTAAACTAAGCTTGTCGAAGTATGTCAAAGCATTAGTAATTTGTGAACGCCGGGTAAAGAAATTTATCCGGCTTTTTTATTATTTAATATTGCTGAGTCTCTTCTTACCAAATTGAGCGATTATTCCCTTTGGTCATAAGCTAAAGGTTCGAGCTCACAGCCCGTCCCGCTTTTTTTTGCGGGAATTCATGTAAGTTTTTCAGATTCCCGAAACACCAACATTTTCTATATCCGGTTTATCCTGCAACATTAATAAATATAAGAAACTTAATATTAATTGTTAATACTGGATAAAGTGTATTAAAAAATTCCTTAACTTTGAAGAGAGGAGGTAGTTAAGGGCTTAATTTATGTTTTCAGTGAGCAATTAACCTTTTATAAAGCTATAAAATGTTTTATTTAAATACCTTAAATATGATAAAAAAAATAAAAAATGCGATTTTAAAAGCAAGACTCAAAACAGGAAGTAACAATTTAAGAATTACCCATTTAAGAAAAACAGGAGTCAAAATTGGTGAAAATTGCCTAATTTACACTATTAGATTTTCAACAGAGCCATATCTCATAGAAATTGGGAATCACGTTGCAATAGCAGGGGGAACCGTCTTTATTACCCACGATGGTTCAGCATGGCTTTTCAGAGATAAATATCCCAACATGACTGTTTTTGGCAAAATCAAAGTCGGAAATAATACATTTATTGCAATGAATTGTACTATTCTGCCTAATACAGAAATAGGTTCCAACTGTATAATTGGTGCAGGTTCTGTTGTAAGAGGGATAATTCCTGATAATTCAGTAGTTATGGGTAATCCTGCTAAAATTATTATGAAAACCAATGTTGTAGAAAAAATGATCATTAATAGCAGGCACAGGGTAGACACAAAACATATGGACCCAAAAGAAAGAAAAATGGCAATACTGAAACATTATGGAAACACCTAATAGGGTTCCCTTATACTAAAACCAAATAAATTGTAATATTATTTATAATCTGGCAAATATTAATTATATGAATACTGAAAAAATTTTACCAATCGCTAAAGGATTTCTTAAACATATCCCAGGAATTGAAAAAATGAGAGTTAAAAAAACCGGAGGAACCATAAATAGTCGATATTGCTATTCAATCTGGTTGAGACATTTAATTCATGCTATTAAGGGTTTTCATTTAAAAAGTATACCTGTTACTGTAGCAGAATTAGGCCCTGGCGATTCAATCGGAATCGGGCTAGCGGCATTGTTAACTGGAGTTGAAAATTATTATGCTTTAGATGTATATAAGTATTGGGATGCCAAGCGAAATTTGACAATATTTGATGAATTATTTAGGTTTATAAAAGCACGGGAAAAAATACCAGATAATAAGGAATTCCCTAATGCTAAACCATTATTGGATAGTTACGAATTTCCTTCAAAGATCTTATCCGACAAACAGCTTAAAAAATCTTTAGATCCTAAAAGAATAAATGAGATAAAGAAAGAGATTGCTGTACTTGACAATTCCAGTAAAAACAAATATATTAATTACTTTATACCGTGGGATGGTGCAAATATCATAAAAAAGGGTTCTGTTGATTTTATATATTCACAGGCCGTTTTGGAACATGTAGAAGATTTAAAATCCGCTTATCAGGCAATGCATAGCTGGTTAAAGCAATCAGGAATAATGTCGCATCAGATTGATTTTAAATCTCATGGTATTACAAAAAGCTGGAATGGTCACTGGATTTATTCTGATTTTGAATGGAAATTAGTAAAAGCAAAAAAAGAATTTTTAATCAATAGAGCACCTTTAACCCGACATATTAAATTACATGATTTATTTAATTTCAATATCCTGAAAAAGGTTATTTTTTCAAAAAAATCTTTATTAAAAAAACAACAATTGGCTAAAAAGTTTAGAACTCTGTGTGAAACAGACATAACAACAAGTGGGGCCTATATTCTTTCAACAAAAAATTAAGTGCTTGTTCAGGATTAAAGTTTACAATTGGAGTTAGAGCTTGAAGAAAGAAATGAGTATATTCAGTATCGAATTAAAACAGCTTATAAAACCTTTGATGCAGCAAAAGTAAAAAAAGCTTGATCTTACCTGTAAGTTCTTAAATAACAGGGGTTTTCTTACCAGTTCTAATTACTTCATATTACCAATAAATATGTCTGTCTATTAGCTTAAGTTCTGACATAAGCTTTAATTGCACCTATTTTCTTACCAATACTCTCACCAAATGGACGTATCGTATATGACCCAACAATAGCCGGCACAATAAAGGTTTCAGCATAATTTACAATAAAAGGTTCAAAAGAACTATCAGGGCTTTCAACTATTGCCTGTTCACCTTCAATCAGGCATAGAACATTGACCCCGCCATTGGTATTATGATGTACCGTATTGGTAAACCAATGTCGTCTTGTTTCAATAAATTCACGTTCGTGAAGGCCTGTTTTTTCCTCAATCCAGTCTTCCCCCTTTTCAATTATTTCTATTTTATTAATTAAGTTTTCTTTTGTCCATGATGTTGTCCTATTCCATTGAATCACTTTTTCGCCATGTTCAATATTAATTGGCCTGGGTTTACCATCCAAACCGAGTCGACCCCAGTCCCATAATTTAAAGGTGAAAATATAAGGGGTAGCACTTATTTCCAAAACCATACTCCCTTTTCCTGAACAATGAATAGTACCTGCCGGAATGAGAAAATGATCGTGCTTTTTAACCGGCCAGGATTGTATATGCTTATCTGCATCAAAAGCCACATCTCCTTTTTCAGCAATTTTCAGGTCGGATATAAGTTCGTTAGGATTTACCCCTTCCTTAACACCTAAATAAACCACAGCACCTTCTTCAACATCCATCATATAATAACTTTCGTCCTGGGTATAATTTACACCAAAATTTTCCTGAATATACTCCGTTAATGGATGAACCTGTAAACTTAAATTACCACCACCCATTGTATCAAGAAAATCAAAACGGATAGGGAACTCATCACCAAACCGACCATAAACAGCTTCACCCAACAATTTTGCCGGTTCATAAAAAACGAGATTTATAGATGGTGTTTCAAACAACTCATCACCAAACTGTAAAAACAAACTATTCTCTTCCGGAACGCAATTAAAACACCAGGCGTAATTTTCTTCCGACCTGTCTAAATCACAAACCTCTTTCATCCATTGCCCTCCCCAAGGCCCCGGATCAAAAAACGGAACAACACTAAAAGGCTGACTATTAGTAAGTGATAAGCCTTCTAAATAAGATTTACCACTAATCATTTTAGCCTGTTCTTTGATATTGGAATCAATAATATAATCCCATTTAGGCATTAATTTCTTTTTTTGTTTATCACAAGCACGCCAATCAACGAAATATGCTTGTTTATATAAATGGCTAAAATCAGTATTCTTGTTTTTAACACCAATGTTATCAACCTCATCGCGTCTCATTCGCTGTTGAATTTCCCATCTTGCCATATCAGCATAAATCAAGATATCCCAATGATCACAAACCATCGAAGCACCAATGCCTGATACCAAAATGACACCATTCTTAACATGGTCAATTTTTTTATTTAGTTGTTGAATTTTTTCCTTATCGAAATAATCTTCCAACTTTAAGCGTGACATAAAGCCAAAAATTCGATCATCAGTAACATCAGGAAAAACTATTTGTTTGATTTTATCTTCAGGCAATAATGCTGTTTTTGCTTCAATAACCTCATCAGCATTTAATCTATTAACAAATTCATTTTTGAATTCATTTTCATCAATACCATGATAGAATTCAACTACGACAATTTTTTTCGATTGTTGAATATTATTCAAATCATCAATAAGTTGATTACAAATATGTTCCCAGCCAGAATAACATATATGGCCTTCAGGCATTTTTACTGATGGAAATTTATTGAATTTTGATCTCATTCGTTTATGATAATATTATTTAGTTTCTAACATTAAACATAATGTTCATATGTTTAAACAAACAAATATATGGAATAAATTTATAACACTAATAATACTTTTTGAATACCATTATGAAGATAAGTAAATAGCAATTCAACATATTATTCTCGAATTATTCTTTTCATTGCTCTAACATTTTTTTTAAATTCACAAACACCTTTGCAAACTTTTTCGTATATTTACTTATACAATCTATCAATTTGCATAATTCTATGTGCCCTTCCTGTAATAATACAGAAAAACTCATATTGTATTAAGTACAGAAAAAAAGAAATCTAAAACATTATTTTTTAAGGAGTTAGTTATGCAAGAAAAATCATGTAAGCATTCATGGGAAATGACTAATGTAGAGCCATGCTTTATCATCACCGAAGGTTGTTTTGAATGCAAAAAAATCTCTACATATTTTTCATTGGAAGAAAAACCACCCATTGAAGAATACCGCGACGAAAAACATTTTTGGAATGTATTAGGACATGAACAATCCATCCGATTTGATTTACAATGCAAAAAATGCGGAAAACTAGTAATGTTGGAAGAATTTGCCGGCCTGATGATGTGTACCAGTTGCGAGGACAAATGCAAAGTTCACTCGTTAATGCAGGAACTTGAAAAAGAACGCACATGGGTTTATGTGGCTTTTGGTTTCTTGCCACCCGATGAAAGAAAACAACTAGACCAGGAACAAATATCTGTACTGGAAGATTATTTCAACCAAAGACGACAGTCTTCAACATCAAAAATAAAGATTGTTTCCGGCGAACTGATTGACGATTTTAACCTTTGTTATGGTGACATCATAAAAGATGCAGACCTGTTAAGTTCTAAACCGCCTGAAACACTCACGAGCAGCAGCTCACAAAATGATACGAATAAAACATGAGTGTTCCATGGTATTTGAAAACTACATTTCAATGTTTGTTCATATATTTCATTGAAAAGCAATAGTTTAACATAATTTTACTCTAATGAAAATTAAATTTAAAAAAATAAATGTATGAAACTTAAAGAATTAATTGATCAATTTGAACTCACAGCTCTTACAAATATAGAAGACAAGGAAATAAGTGGGGTATATCTTTCTGATATGCTGTCAGACGTCATGAGCAGTGCTAAGTCAGGAAGCATATGGATTACCATCCAAACCCACAAGAATATTGTTTCTGCGGCCAATCTTATCGACCTTTCAGCGATTATTGTTACCAATGGCAAAAAAGTACCTGATGACACTATTGAGCTTGCAAACCGTTTTTTTGTGAATATTATAAGCAGTTCCTTACCTACATACGAACTGGCTACAAAATTTATCGAAGCGGGAATAAAATAACAAGGTATTTTTTAAATAATATTAAACCAATTACCATAGAGAAATGATATAGCTAAAAATGTTGCAAGTCACGGGTTACAGGTTACGGGTTACGGGATGATTCGCATACTGAAAAACCTGCAACTCGAAACCTGCAACTCGAAACAAGATACTTGCATGCAAGAAGTAAAAACACATATAATTGAAATTAACAAAATTAAAGATTCTCTACAGGCCCAAATAATTGCAGGAAATAATATATCTAATGAATGCGTAACAGGTATTTATGCCTCAGACCTGATGAGCGATGTTTTGGCTTATGGCAAATCAGGTTCCATACTTTTAACAGGGCTTAACAGCCAACAGGCAGCCATATCTGCATATATGGCCGAATTTAAGGCCATCGTTTTCCTAAGGGGTAAAATACCAGACAATGATATAAAGAAATTTGCCGAAGAAAAAAACATAACCATTCTTTCTACCCAGGCAGACATGTATGAGGCTTGTGTTAAAATTGCCAATATCGAAGGGGAAGCACCGGTTAACAGAGAAATTGAAAAAACTATAAGTAAAGCAAACAATATAAGCGAACACTGCTTTATAATCTACGGAAAGGATTTTGCTTATGCCGGCATGGTCTCAACTCAAATAAAAGTCATACTTAAATCAATAGGATACGACCCAAAACTCATAAGGCGGATTGCCATATCAACTTATGAAGCCGAAATGAATGTTGTAATGCATGCTCAAAAAGCAAATGTTATATTAAAAGCAAGTGACAAAATGATTGAAATATCAATAAATGACGAAGGAAAAGGGATCGAAGACATTGAGCTTGCCATGAAAGAAGGATATACTACTGCTACTGAAGAACAAAGAGCACTTGGTTTTGGGGCAGGTATGGGATTACCCAATATCAAGAAAAATTCTGATAAGCTAAATATTGAAAGTACGGTTGGAAAAGGAACTTTACTAGAAATTTATTTTTATGTACAGTGAAATTTTTTCATTCACATATCATTTTATCTGAAAAATGCACCGGAAGGACCAAATGTATTAAATCCTGTCCAACGGAAGCATTAAGATACAGGCAAAACAAATTAATCTTCTTCGATGATTTATGTGTTGATTGCGGTGAATGCATCAATGTTTGCCCCGAAGGTGTATTTTTACCGGTTATTGATGAAATAAGCGATTTTGAAAAATTTGAGTATAAAATTGCCATACCTTCCAGGATACTCTACACACAATTTAGCTCAGATATACATCCTCAACTGATACACGATACCCTGAAAAAAATTGGATTTAATGAAATCATCGATATTTCCCAAAATATAAATATTCTGAGCTTTGCTGTTTCCGAACACATTAAAATGAAATCAGATGATAAACCTATTATCAGTTCTTTTTGTCCTGCGTTGATCAGGCTTATCCAGGTAAACTATCCCAATTTAATGGAATTGATATCGCCCTTTGATGTTGCCCGCGAAATAACTGCCAAAGAAGCAAAAAAAAGGATATCGGAAGAAAAAGACATTGAAATTAATAAAATTGGCGCGATCTACTTTTCACCCTGTCCAGCTAAGGTAGTATCTATCAAGCAGCCAGCTGAAAAAGAAACCTCATGGATAGATGGTGCCGTAGCCATCAGCGATATTTATAAAATAATACTTCCTGAAATTTTAAAAACGAAAAACAAAATTAAACCAGAGGAGTATCAAGAATATTTTTATTATGGCAAAGGGTGGGGAACGCTCAGCCAGGTGCTTCATCATTTTGATTCTGAAAAATGTCTTTCAGTGGTTGGAATCGATAACATTAAAATGATACTTGATGATATAGAAGATTCAAAATTGGTTAACGTTGACTACCTTGAAGCATTTACCTGTGCACAAGGATGCATTAGTGGATCCTTCTGTGTTGAAAATCCATATATTTCAAGGCACAATGCCCACATCCTTAAAAAAAAATATATGACCCCTGCCACCATAAACAAGAAAGAAATTAAAGAGAAATATAAGAAGGGATTTTATTTTATGGAAAATAGGTTAATGCCAAGAAAAACCAGGACCCTATCGCCCGACCTGGCCACTTCTATTAAAAGAATGAAACAAAAAGAAAGGATTTTGATGAAACTACCCAAAAAAGATTGCGGTCTGTGTGGAGCAGCTACCTGCGAAACCTTTGCCCAGGATTGTGCTATGGGTGAAGCAGAATTATCTGACTGTGTTTTTTTTAAAATTGGATAGCAGTATTAAATAATGTATAAGAAAGAATATTTTGTCATTGGTGGTCTTAAATAGTCATTAGGTAGTCATTGGTCATTAAGTAGTCATTAATACAGCAAAGCAAATGACAATTAATACAGCAAAGCAAATGACAATTAATACAGCAAAGCAAATGACAATTAATGACAGCAAAGCGAATGACAATTAAATGACAGCAAAGCGAATGACAATTAAATGACAGCAAAGCGAATGACAATTAAATGACAGCAAAGCAAATAACAATTAAATGACAGCAAAGCAAATAACAATTAAATGACAGCGAAGCAAATAACAATTAAATGACAGCGAAGCAAATGACTAATGACTATTAAAAAATGGAACAAATTGAAACAATATTTTCAGAAATTATCATAAAATATCCCCGACAGGAAGGAAGTTTGATCCCACTCCTACAGGAAGCTCAGGCTAAACACAGATATATTTCACCTGAATTGGTAGAAGCCATTGCTGATTACCTTGGGATAACAGAAAACCAAGTGTTCGGTGTTGCTTCCTTTTATTCCCAATTCCGTTTTACCGAACCAGGTGATCATCTCATATCTGTTTGCCTTGGAACAGCCTGTCATGTAAACAGTGGGGAAACATTGGTGGAGGCCTTAGAAAGAGACCTGGATATTAAACCCGGGGAATGCACTTCAGATAATAAATTTGAACTTGAACGGGTTGCCTGTTTAGGTTGCTGCGCTTTGGCACCAGTAGTCAAAGTTGATAATGACATTTATGGGAAATTGAATTTAGTTAAATTAAGCAGCATCATACAGAAATATTAACTTTCTCAAATATTTTTGTGTGATGCTGCTTAACCCCGGTTTAGAAAATCTTGGTGTTTCAATAATCTGAAACCCTTAGATTTACTTAATCGTCAAATTAATATAAAAAAGATTATGAACCCTTAGCTTATGTTTAACATAATTAATTGGGCTAAAGGAAATTGTTGGTAAATATGAAACCCTCATGCAGGATAGTACATAACAAAGTAATAAAATAAATCATAGAGGGTTGCACGGTATTGAAATAATGATGTTGAAATTTTGAACAGTATTAAATTGAAAAACAGACTTTTAACTTAATTATATCGT
>JBDLJL010000154.1:0-11609 GCA_039714415.1 Bacteroidota bacterium | reverse complement strand
TTTTTAATTTATTAATAATAATTAATCATTTTATATAATACAAGGTATTACTGCAAATTTAGTGGGTAACTAATTTAAATGGATGTTGGTTATTTGGTTATACGTTTATTTGTTTATGTCCCTATATTTTTATACTGCTTAATATTGCAAGTTATAAACAAATCAACAAATAACCATTGTAAATTTAGACTAAAAATTACCTTATGGTTAAGCACCCACTAAAATGGTAGTAGAACCTAATTTTAACCGATTTTATTAATTGATTTCCATTTTTTATCGTTAAAAAAAATCATTTATAGAACAAACTACGTATAAAGCTATTAAATTTGCACAATTTTTTATTTTTATAGGATGAAAAAAGCATCGGTTATTTGGAAGCATTTTATCAAAGTATATGAAAACCAGGCAAACAAAAAGGTATTTGTATATTTATTGAGTATTTTGGTGGGTTTGGTTACGGGAATCGCAGTTGTAATACTTAAAAACACAACAGCCTGGATAGAAGAATTTGTTGATCAATTAAATGAAAGCAGCACGTTTGAACTTCTTTACCTGTTTTTTCCCGCATTGGGCATTGTTTTAACTGTTATGGTTATCCGCTTGATAATCCGAAAACATGTGGGCCATGATGGTATCCCACGTATTTTATACGCAATCTCGCGCCGGGAAGGATTGGTGGAATCTCATAATATCTTTTCATCAGCAATAACAAGTGCTTTAACCGTAGGATTTGGTGGTTCGGTAGGTTTGGAAGGCCCTGTAGTTACCACTGGTGGATCAATTGGCTCTAACCTGGGCAGAATGTTCAGGCTTAACCGTCGTCAACGTATATTATTGATTGGAAGTGCTACAGCAGCGGCAATTTCAGCTATTTTTGAAGCACCCATTGCAGGTATTGTGTTCGCGTTAGAAGTAATGATGATCGATTTAACTACTGCTTCATTAATTCCAATTTCCCTGGCTTCAATAACCGGTTCTTTAGTCTCTATCTTTATTACAGGCGAAAATGTTTTATACACATACATTGATGCAGGTGAAGAACATTTAACCTTTCTCCTGGTTCTTTACTACATTTTTTTGGGTGTCCTAACCGGATTATTAGCAGTATATTTTTCTAAATCATATAGTTTAACAGTAAGCTTTTTTAACAAGTTTAAGAAAAAAAGGGTAAAGTTTCTTTTTGGTATTTTAAGTCTGGGTATTTTAATTTACCTGTTCCCATCACTCTATGGCGAAGGTTATCAAAGTATCAATCAAGCATTAAGTCAGAATTACGATTTTCTGTTTGCTAACAGTTTTTTGCACAATCTGCCACGGGAAGGGTGGATTGTTATATTGTTATTATTTGTATTATCACTCATCAAAGTTTTTGCTACAACCATAACCTTTGAGGCTGGCGGTATTGGTGGTATTTTTGCCCCAACTATGTTCATGGGCGCCATGTTTGGACTGGCACTTGCTTTGTTGATAAATAAAACAGGAATAATAGAAGTAAATCCGGCAAGCTCTATTTTAGTAGGCATGGCAGGACTATTGGCTAGTATTATTCAAGCTCCTTTAACTGGAATTTTTTTAATAAGCGAGCTCACTCATGGATATAATTTAATGCTACCACTGATGATAAGTTCTATCGTTTCATTTACTATTGTCCGTATTTTCCACACGAATAGCGTATATACCAAGCAATTAGCCAAGCGTGGTGATCTTCTAACACATCACGCTGACAAAAATGCACTTACTTTAATGAATATTGAAGACCTGATTGAAAAAAACTTTAAAGAACTTAGTCCCTCTGATTCTCTAAAAAAATTAGTAGAAATCATATCTGATTCCAAACGCAATGTATATCCGGTAATTGATAATGAACGAAACTTATTGGGAATAATTACCCTGGATAATGTTCGCAAAGTTATGTTTCAACAACAATACTACGACAAAGTGTTGGTTGAAGAACTGATGTTTGTACCCGAGGTAGTTTTACACAACACAGATTCAATGGAAACGGTAGCTGAAAAAATTCAAAAAAGTGGGAAGTTTAATGTGGCCGTTTTGGATGAAAGCGGAAAATATTTGGGCTTTGTATCGCGTGCAAATGTATTTTCAACCTATCGAAGTTTATTACGTGAATTTTCGGCGGATTAAATTCTCAATACCCAAATTCAACAACAGTAATTCCTGATCCGCCATGTTCAACTTTTTCATCTTTAAAAGAACGGACTAGTTCAAATGTTTTCAGATATTCACGAATAAGCTGTCGTAAAATCCCGTTACCCGTACCATGTAGGATTTTGACTTCTTTTGCTTCAATCATCACTGCCTGGTCAATATATGTTGAAACAGTTTGTAAGGCCTCATCAGCACGTTTACCACGCACATCAAGATTATGGGAAAATTTAATTTTAACTTTACGTACATCCCAACCTGAATAATCATTTTGCCTGTTTGTTACAGCAGTTTTTTTCTTATATGCGTTATTGCTGATTTTGATAAATTTATTTTTATCTAAATACATTTGCATATTGCCCAGGGAAATCAAAAACTTGGTTCCTTTAATTTCCATTACTTCCCCTACTCCATTTCCACTTATTAAACGAACTTTATCCCCTTTTTTTACAATATCATTAACAACAATATCCTCTTTTTGCTCTTTATCTTTTTTTCTTTTCTGCTTACTTTTTATTTTTTCAACTTTTTTGGAAAGAAATTTTTCTTCGTGACCGATCCTTTTTTTTGTCCCTTCTTTTAATTCTTCCAATTTTTCTCGGGCTTGCTTAATTTTTTCTTTATCGGCATTACTCTTTTTAATCTCGAAAATAGTATTTTCAACCTTTTTATTGATTCCGGCAATGATATTCTCAGTGGACTGTTTTGCTTCACTAATAATTTCTTTACGGCGTTTTAAGGTTAATTCCGTTTCCGTTTCATATTTTTTTAAAATGCTGTTTAATTGTATCTCTTTCTTTTTCAGATTTTGATTTAAATCATTTAATCTTTTCCTTTCCTGTTCAATTTCCCTAAGGTTTTTGTCAAAATCAATATGTTCTTTACCAATTATATTCTCAGCCTTATCCATTATATCTATTGGTAAACCAATGTTCTTAGCAATTTCAAATGCAAAAGAACTTCCCGGGCGACCTATTTCAAGCTGATATAAAGCTTTCATTTTATCCGTATCAAAAAGCATTGCACCATTAATAATTCGCTCATTTGACCCTGCAAAATGCTTTAAGTTACCATAATGTGTAGTAATTACACCGTAAACTCCTTTTTTTGATAAATCATCTAAAATCGCTTCAGCAATTGCACCACCAAGTGCTGGCTCTGTTCCTGAACCAAACTCATCAATTAGAACCAAGGTTTGTTCATTGGCATTTTTCACAAAATGTTTCATGTTTTTTAGATGAGAACTGTAGGTACTTAAATCATCCTCAATGGACTGTTCATCACCAATATCAATAAACATTGAATCAAATATCCCAAAAATCGAGTTTTTATCAACCGGGACAAGCAATCCACATTGTACCATATATTGTAAAAGCCCGACAGTTTTCAGGCAAACGGATTTTCCCCCTGCATTAGGCCCTGAAATTAATATTATCCTTTGTTTATCATTAAAAAAGATATCCAAAGGAACTACTTCCCTCTTTTCTTTTAAAAATGAAAGATAAAGCAAAGGGTGGCGTGCAGACTGAATCTTAAGTGTTTGTTTATCAAACAAATTTGGCATAACTGCCCCAATTTCAATAGAAAATAAAGTTTTCGCACGAATAAAATCAATATCCGCCAAAAAATCAAACCCCATTAACAAATCATGTCCATATGGGCGAATATCTTCTGTCAAACTTTTTAAAATTCGGATAATTTCCCTACGCTCCGCAAATTCAAGTTCCCTTATTTCATTGTTGGTTTCTACAATTTCGACAGGTTCAACAAAAGAGGTTTTACCTGTGGCAGATTCATCTACTACAAAACCCTTAATTTTCCTTTTATTTGAGGCAGAAATAGGAATAAGCATTTTCCCATTCCTGATAGTTAGGTTAGTGTCAGCTTCAATATAGCCACTTTGTTTTGCTTTTTGCAGGATCCCATGCATTATTTTTGAGACCCCTGATTGCCTTGCACGAAGCTTAGACCTAATTTCGGCAAGCTCTGCTGATGCTTTGTCCCTTATTTGCCCTTGTTTATCAATTACCTTATTAATCCGGTCTATCACATAAGGAAAAACAGGTAGTTGTTTTACTCTATTTTTAAGTTCCGGGTATTTATCTTCATCCGTTTTTTTAAAAAATTTTATAATTGCATCAATTTCTTCCAAAGCCCTTTTTAAGTCAAATAATTCCTGCAATTCCAGGAATGCCCCTTCAATCTCAATTTTATTGAGTGCCTCGCGTAAATCAAAAAAATGTTGAACAGGAAATTCTTCATCTGATTGTAGAATTTGTAAAAACTCATCTGTTAAACTTAAGTTCAAGTTAATTAATTCAAAATGATTACTCATAGAAATTTCATCAACTCTACTTTTTCCAAGTGAGCTAAGGCAACGTCCTTTCAACAACTTTCGAACACTATCAAAACCAATTTTTTCTTCAAAATTTTCCGGAAATATCATAATCATATAATTATTGCACAAAATTACTAATATCGAATGGATATGAGAATTTATAAATCTACTTTTTAAGATAAACTCTAAAATGTAAGATTCTGCCTTACTCAAATTACACAATGATAAAAATCAATTTTTTTATTGTTTTTTACACTATTTTTTTTCTATTTTAGCCACAAATTTAAAGATTTTTAATGGCAACAAGAATTTACCCCATTTGGCACTGCGGTAAAAAAATTTTTTTTACGGACTGGTCTAATTTATTAGAAGTAGATGAAGCATTAAAAGCAATTGAGCAAACCACAAGCTTTGTTGAAAAAAATAATGAATACAATTTACTTGAACTTCTTGATGTAAGAGGCTCTTACTCATCGCCTAAAGTTTTTTTGGCCTTAAAGGATGCGGGTAAGAGAACAAAACCTTATAGCCAAAAAAAAGCGATAGTTGGTATAACAGGCAGTAAGCGTATTTTACTTAAAGCAGTGAACCGTTTCATTAATGGAAATATTAAAGGTTTTGAGGATATTGAAGAGGCCAAAAGCTGGTTGAGTTCAGATAATTAATTAATAAAAAATATGGAAATATTAACACCTATTTTAACAACCTTGGGAGTGGGTATTCCGGTTGCCTTCATTCTAATGAGAATACTTTTTAAAAAATCTGTTTTTGCCTCCATAAGCACTATTTGGGTGGCCACCCTTTTATTTACTTCTGTAAATACACAAATTAGAATTCAATCAGACCTCTACCCACAGTCAATAGCTTTACCTTTAGGAATTTTAATCATTGCCATTGGGATTTATATGGCAGCCAAACTGGTAAAAAAACCATTAAACGAAATGGTTGATGACCTGTCAAAACTTTCTAATGGGAATGTCGATATAAAGATTACAGATAGATACACAAACAGAAAAGATGAAATTGGCGTATTGGCTAACTCAATTAATAACCTTGCAATGAATTTTAATAAAATGATTTCTGAGATACAAGTAAATTCAATAGACCTTATTAGAACCAGTAATGAATTAAACAGTATTCTCAATAAACTATCTCAAAATTCATCATCCCAGGCATCTTCAATTGAAGAAATTTCAGCATCAATGGAAGAGATTACATCAAATATTAGCCTTAATGCCCAGAATTCGAAAAAAACAGAACAGATATCCGGCAAAACAATTGATGCAATTAAGGTAGGGAATCAATCAGTACAACTTTCAAATGATGCGATGAAAGAAGTCGCTGAAAAAATTAAAGTAATAAATGACGTTGCTTTTCAAACAAATATTTTAGCCTTAAATGCTGCTGTTGAGGCCTCTCATGCTGGTGAAGCAGGCAAAGGTTTTGCTGTTGTGGCCTCCGAAATAAAAAAACTGGCTGAAAAAAGTGATACAGTAGCAAAAGAAGTTGAAAATGTATCAAATAAAGTCATAGGCATTACAGAAAGTACTGACAATAATTTTAATGAAATAATTAAAGAAACAACCGGTATATCCGAATTAATTAAGAAAGTTTCAGTTGCCAGTATGGAGCAGGATAATAATGTCCAACAAATCAATCTCTCCATACAGGAATTGAATAAAATGTTACAAAATAATGCCAGTGCTGTAGATGAAATAAATTCAAAAACCGATTTTTTAGATAATAATGCTAAAAAACTTAATGAGCTAATTTCTTATTTTACACTAAAAAAGAATTAGCCTGCTTTAACTACAGAATAATGTGAGAAATTTGATCGTGGAATAATATTTATATTATGCATTAATTTTCTTTATCTTTGTAAAAAAAGAAAATATGTTTTTACAAGTATTATTAATATCCATAATATTTATAGGTGTGGCCTTTGTTGGCTTTGCAGTAAAGGTGATATTTTCCAAATCAGGTGAATTCCCTGAAACCATGGTTGGCCATAATAAAGCACTAAGAAAACGAAAAATATACTGCATAAAAACCCAACAAAAGATTATAGATAAGCAGATAAAAAAATTGAAACAGAGCGAAAGCCCTTCCTGTAATTCTTGTGCCTAAAAAAAATACCCAAATTTTAGTTTTTCAAAAATTCCCATAAACATTTTCCAAATTTTTCGTAAATTTACTATTAACCAAAAAAATAGTAATATGCGAATAGATTTAAAAAAATACCTCAGCGAACAATACCAAAAAAGTATTGACAAGGATGTGGAACCAGGGCCTGTTATAACCATTTCAAGGGAATATGGCTGTTCAGCTAAAGAATTAGCAGCAGAATTGGTTAACCAATTAAGTACTGAAATAGCCAGTGAGAAAGGCTGGACCTGGATTAATAAGGAAATATTTGAAGATACGGCTAAGTCACTTAACCTAAAACAAAACAGGATTAAACATGTTTTTGAAGGGAAAAAAATGGGCTTGGTAGATTCTGTTATCATGAGTTCAGCAGAACGATATTATAAGAGTGACATAACCATCAAAAAAAAGATGATCGAAATAGTTCGTTCTTTTGCTGAAAAAGGTAATATTATTATAATTGGGCTTGGAAGTGGTGCTATTTGCAGGAATATAAAAAAATCTCTACACATAAGACTTCAGGCACCGTTTAAATGGCGTGTTAAAAAAACATCTGAAAAAAGAAATAAGAATATAGATGAAGTAACGAAATATGCCAAAGATATTGACAAAAAAAGGGACATGCTTAGGAAATCGTTTGAGCTAAAAGAAGGCTATGATGAACTTTTTGATTTAACATTTAATGTTATGACCATGAGATATGAAGAAATTGCTGAGATAATAGTTTTTACCATGAAAAAAAGGGAACTTATTTAACTTACTTTACACAAAATAAAAGTATAGGGCAATATCCCAATCAAGATTTTAATAATTGCTGTGTATTTTTTTTAACAGCGTTTGCTTCCCTGCAAAAATACCTAAACCATTTTCAATGTTTGAGTATGTGTTAACAGGCTCGGAAAAAGGGTTTTTCTTCGACAAGACCTGTTTTATGTAAGTATCATAATACTGATACCCTGCATAACTAATTGTACTAAGCTCAAGCCATGTTTCAGCTATATCGTAATAATTAATCCATTCAAACCCCTGAGATTGTCCTGATCCACCGGTCAAATACCCAAATACAGGCGAAAACAAACTCAGGCTGTATTCAGCTTCTTTGAAATACATGTCAGACCCCATAATAATAAAACTATTATCACTTACACCTTTAAAACCGGGATCATTTGCAAAGATATTTACCGGGATCAATTCATTCATCCGCACATTAGTATCAATAGAAACTTCACAATATTGAATAAAATCCTTTTTGTATTTTTCAAGATAATACTTCCCTATTTCAAACATCAAAGGTTGAAGGTCATTGAACTCTGTGCCAACAATATTTTTCAACTCTTCAATTAAGTCAGTTGGGTAACCGTCATCTTCCATACTTTGCAGGGAATCAGCAGGTAACAGTATCCTTGTAAATTTAATCTTCCACTTATAAAGCCTTATAAGATAATAATTCAGGTTTTGTATGTCTCCATCTTCTAACTTCAAATCAAACCTGTAAACCGAATCCACATAAGCTGTACTTTGGATATCGGACAATTGTTCCGTTCCGGGATGGATTACAATACTGCTTATAACCGGGTATACGGGTAATGTATCAGTAGCTGTTAACATAGCCCCATCAGGTGTATTTATAATTACTGTATACTTCTGCCCTGTTTGTGGCCTTTCTAAACATGTATATTTACCTGATCCGGCATATGTCAAATCAGTTAATCCTGCCCCGTTTTCCTGTATGGTAACTTTTGCACCCTCAATATTAGCTGGTGAATAAACACCTGATATGTTTGTAGAATAAGCTAAATGAATATTCCAATCACTATCTGAAGAAAAAAAGCAATTAGCAACCCCCGTGTTTTCAGATTTTGGAAACTCAAGCTCAATATCATAGTTACAGGAAACTTGCAGAAGCAACATAATAAATAAAATAAATGGACTTCTCATAATTTATTTGAATTTAAAACTATAAGTGATTGAAGGGAATATAGGCAAAAGTGTTGTTGCTTTAATTTTAATTTCATCAGTTTTGCTATCCTTTTCATAATATATAAAATATAAATTTTTTCTTGAATAAACATTATATATACTAAAGTTCCAGGTACGTACACCTCTTCTTTTCTTTTTTATAAAGTCAACCCCCAAATCCAGCCGATGATATTCGGGCATCCTGAAATTATTACGTGCAGGGTAGTAATCTACCATATTCTGGTCAAAATTCATCTCTGCCGAGAAAAAATCCTCAACGGGAAAGTTAAACGCCTCATTTACAACCTGATAATTTGCAGTAGGGACAGTTAGCACATTCCCTGTTGAAAATACAAACAAAGCCGACAAATGTATGTTTTCTCTAAATTTATAAATTACAGTAGTCTTAAAATCATGTCGCCGGTCATATTTAAACGGAAAAGTTTTTCCTTCATTTAATTTTTCAAAAGTCCTGTCAGATTTGGATAATGTATAAGCTATCCAGCCATTAGTCCGGCCTTCTTTTTTATGCAAAAAAAACTCTGCACCAAAAGCTTTTCCCTGCCCTATCTCTATTTTATCCTCCCAATCTGTTCTGGTGTCCATAAAATTAACGCCTTCTTTATATTCAACTAAATTTTCCATTTGTTTATAATATAGATCAACAGAGCCTGAAAGCACTTGTGAGAACGCATGAGAAATACCCAGGCTTGTTTGCCATGATTGTTGAGGGCTAACCCTTTCAGTAGATGGCACCCAGCTATCAGTAGGCAATCCGGCTCCGCTGTTTACCAATAAAAGAACTGGTTGCATCATTGTTGAGAAAGAACCGGAAACAGCAGTATTTACAGTTGCCCAATATTTTAACAATAAGCGGGGCTGTAACGAATAATAATTTTTCCGCCCTTGTTTGTATATTAAAAAATGTAAACCCAGGTTGCTTTCCCATCTGTTTTCAGAAAGTATTAACCTGTTTTCAACAAACAGACTTGCCTCATTTGCCAAAAGGTTTTTCGCCCCTATTTCAAAATCCACATTTTTCCCGGTCGACTCAACATTATATTTATTATTGGCAGGTGTAAAGCTGTATTGCAATAAACTTCCCCCAAAAACTAAATTATAAGACTGCACCGGATAGTACTCTGCCTGATACCTAACACCATAATTGGTAACCTTTGAGTCATAACCCAGAAATATATATGAACTATAGTTAGTACTTTCATCAGTATATTTGTAATCCGACTCACTAAAAAGTTTGTATTTATAAGTATTGTAAGTTATAGTTGTGTTAGAAAACAATCTGTTAGAATAAATTGAATTCCAGCGAAAGGCCATAGTTCTGTTTCCCCAAAGAAGCTCATACCGGCTTTTTGATTCTTCTGAAAAAAAGTCATCTGCTTCTGATTTCTGATTTCTTGCAAAAACCCTGTCCCTACCAGTATAAAAACTAAAATATAACTTATTTTTATTATTGATTTTATAATTTAGTTTTGCATTTAAATCATAGAAATAATAGCCAAATACACTTCCCGCCTCACCGGTAATACTTTTCATAAACGGCCTCATTAATAAATCAAAATATGAACGTCGTGCCGATATAATAAAGGATGATTTATCTTTGACAATGGGGCCTTCAAATGTAAATTTGGAAGACAACAGCCCCAATGAAAAACTTCCTGTATATTTTTTTTCATTACCCTCTTTCATCCTAATATCCAAAACTGAAGACAACCTGCCACCGTACCTTGCAGGAAACCCACCCTTTATTAATGTAACCCCCTTTATTGCTTCCGGAATAAATACAGAACTGAAGCCCAAAAGGTGCGAAACATTAAATACTGTAACACCATCAAGTAATATCAGGTTTTGATCCGGCCCTCCACCTCTCACCATTATACCGGTGCTTCCTTCATGTCCTGTTTGCACCCCGGGTAAAAGTTGAATTGCCTTTAGCACATCCTTTTCGCCCAAAAGGGTAGGTAAAGCCTCAATTTGTTTCATGGGCAGGTTTATGGTTCCGGGCCCAGGCGACCTTTTAATCAAAGAAGCCTTAACGGTTACCTGTTCCACTTCATTATTCTGATTGAGAAAAATAGAAATAGTGGTATCCTGATGTAAATTAAGCTGTAGTTTTTGGGTTTCATAGCCAACATATGAAAAAGACAAAGTATTTTCCCCTTTGGGCACTATTAAATTATAATACCCATAATTATTTGATACGCAACCTATTTTGCCAGTAGGGCTGTAAATAGTTGCATTAATTAAGCCTTCTCCTGTTTGAGCATCACGGATATAGCCATTTACCGTAAATTTATTTTGAGCTGTCAGTATTATTGAAACATTGAGAAAACATAACAGTAAAAGCAGTTTTTTTCGTTTCATTGCTGTTTTTAACATGATAGTATAAACTAAGGTATAGTCCCGGTTAATTAATATGGGGTTTACTCTGCAAGCATTGCTATAGTATTAGTTCCAATTCCCCTTGAACTGTTTAATGTAGAAATCTTAATTATATAAGGTAAATCAACTGGTGTATTCAAGTGATTAAAGGGTTCATAATAATATTTATAGGACATAGTTAGAACTATGCTGGAGCCAGTATAAGTCAGATTATTATAGTAAACATGTTTATCCGCAAAAACATTATATTCACCTTGCAAAAGCTGAAACTCTGTACTATATTTAACCCAACTCCACAATATCTTCTTTTTGACAAGAAATAAAAACTGCTGCGGTTACGAATAAATAAATAAATAAATGTTTTTTCATTGTTAGTAAATTTAATGATTTAAATAAATTTGGAACTATACCTTAGCTAAAGCAACAAAAATAGAAAAAAACAAAAAACAACCAAAATTCACAAATTGTATGGAGGGGTCACTCATACTTTAATGCATCTACGGGATTTTTAGTTGCAGCACTAACTGATTTATGGCTAATAGTCAGAACAGCATTTATAAAAGATATAACAAAAGCTCCTATAAATATCCAAATACTTAATTCT
>JBDLJL010000153.1:0-11659 GCA_039714415.1 Bacteroidota bacterium | reverse complement strand
TTATTTGATTTATTGAACTATGAAAACTATCGTCTTTGGGTTTTGCAAAAACATCGCTTTCAAAATCGGAATACATTTCTGCAATAAAATCAATATAATCATCATATTCAGGGAAAATAGTTTCTTGTTCCGTCCGGCCTTTTGTGTCTAATTCTTCATGATCGTAATCGTCAAGTAATTCTAAGCCTTTTGCAAAAATATTCAATATTTCATTTTCCTTGTTTTCATTTTTTGCTTCAATGGCTCGGCTTAGTATTTGTATCCCGGTTTTAAGATGTATAACTTCTTGCTGTTTTTCATGCAGGCGTTTTTCGTTTAATGTATAACCTTTAACAAGATATTCATTCAGTTTTTTTGTAGCCCATATTCTAAATTGAGTTCCTTTTATTGAATTAACTCTATAACCAACTGCAATAATTACATCTAAGTTGTAATATTCAATTTGGCGAGTAATTGTTCTTTTTCCTTCAGCTTGAACTGTTGCATTTTTTGCAACAGTTGCTTCCACACTTAATTCCCCGTCTTTGAATATCTTTTTAATATGTCTTGAAATTACAGACTTGTCTCTTTCAAACAAGGTGCTAATTTGAGATAAGCTTAACCAAAAAGTGTTTTTTTCGTATGATATATCTACTTCAATATTATTTGCGGAATCTGAATAAATTACAATTTTGTTCATTATACTACTTTCTTTAGTTTTTCGGTTATAGCATAGCCTTTTACAAGAAAAGCTTTTAACCTTTGTGTTGCCCATTGGCGAAATTGAACACTTCTTATAGAATTAACTCTATACCCAACAGAGATTATCATATCAAGATTATAATGTTTCCTGTTTCGTTCAACCTCTCTGTTTCCCTCTTTTTGAACTGTTCGGAAATTCCGAACAGTTGATGTTTCGTTAAGCTCGTTTGTTTCAAAAATATGTTTTATGTGCTCACTAAATTTGCTTTGCTTGAATTGAACAATAAAACCATTTGTGCCTGAGTAAGCCAAACTGTTTCATTTTCAAACTGGACATTAATTTCAGTTTTATTATCAGCACTTTTAAATATTTCTATTTTATTTTGCAACTCTCTATTCCATTTTTTATCACCCATATTCTTGAACTAAAATATTAGCATCTTTAATCTTAACAAACAAAGATAATGTTAATTTTGAGTTTAGGGAATTTTGAAAGAAGAGCAATGACCTGTGATGCATATAGGGTTACTTTCGAATATACCTTTTTAAACAAAGAAATGATTGCATCTTGCATCTATTTTACTTACAATTGAGAATTTATTTGTAAATTACTATCAAAAAACAGGAAGGTTTTGTTCCACTTATGTCCACATAAGGTGTAAAATTGACTGTATTAGTATTTTGATTATTAAGAAGATATAATACTTTATGGTAGTTTCCAGGTGGTACTACTTAAAGCCGAAAGAATTTTCTTTCGGCTTTTTTGATTTTACACTTTACCTAAAAATAAAACCATTCCTTAGCGGATCTCCTGAATCAAACCAAAACTCATTTTTTCCGGTAAACCAAGCTTGTCCAGTAACTTCAGGGATTACAGCATTGAATTGGCCAAAAGTGGAAGTTTCTTTTATTTCAACATCCATGGTGGTTCCCAGTATGCTTTCAATGGTAATTTTTTCATTAATTGGTAATTCACCTTTGGCATGATGCAATGCTGCACGGGCACTAACACCGGAACCGGTAGCCGAGCGGTCTACCTCACCATCTGCAAAAATACAAACATTGCGACTGTGGTTTTCTGGATTTTGTGCTTTCCCTGTGAAAATAGTTCCATATAAAAAACTTAAGTCTTCTTCAAAAGGGTGCTTAATTTCAAAATTTTGCATTACCGCTTTTTTGATTTTTTTGCCGTATTCAATTAAGCGGTAATAATTAGATTCATCAAGCTTTAATCCTAGTTTATCTGCGTCAACAAATGCATAAAAAGCACCGCCAAATGATAGGTCGAAAGGAATTTCACCAAGGCCTGGCACACTTACCGTTTCATCACTATATAAAACAAATGAGGGAACATTTAAAAAGGAAGTTTTTTCAACTTGTCCATTTTTTAAAAAGGCTTTTGAATAAATTTTCCCCGGAGGGGCATTAATGATAAATCCCGGATTTTCACCTTCCTTCTTTATCATACCCGTTTCTACCGCAAACTTTGTCAAAGCGATAATTGCATGTCCACACATGGTACTGTAACCTTCATTATGCATAAAAAAAGTACCAAAATCCGCATCTTCAGTGGTTGGTTCAGTAACTATTGCACCATACATATCTGCATGTCCACGGGGTTCAAACATTATGCTTGTTCGTATATGATCCAGATAATCCCTAAAATACCGACGTTTTTCCAGAATTGTATTGCCTTTTATTTCAGGAAGGCCATCAACAAAAATACGTAGTGGTTCACCACCCGTATGCATATCAATGGTTTCTATTGTTTGCCAGGTCTTAGGGGGATTCCAATTTAAGTTCATTTGTATTGATTTTATAAGAATAATTTCACTTAAAACCGCAGAGATGTGAAGAAAATGTATTTAAATCTTTTTTCATTTTCAAAAACCAACTGTAATTCCTAATTTCTCGTTTATTGCTTCATTATAAATATAAGATGAAACAGTTATATCAAATAATGCCATGCCAACTGATTTGAAAATAATAGTTTTGTTATGGTCAGGTTTAACTTTGTTGGTCAATACTTTAGAAAGCAATTGAATTTGGTTTTCACGAATGAGTCCATTTTTTAAAGGTTGTGCTAAATCGCCAGATTCAACTATTGCAAATTCAGTATCGGTAAATATTTGTACATTTTTATAAACAGCATCAGGCATTTCTTTCATGTTCGGTTTATAAGATCCAAAAGCTAAAATTAACTTGTTATTATATAAATTCTGTTTATCTGGAATCACCGGTTCGTTTGATGTGGTAGCCGTTACAATAATATCAGAATTTCCTACAAGTTCCTCAGAGCTTCCAGATACTATTATCTTTATTTTTGGAAGTTTTGATTTAAGTTGTATCATCCAATCATTTACCTTTTCTGGGAAAATATCATAAATATGTAGCTCATAAATATTGATGCTTTGACAAATGTACAAAGCCTGATGAAAAGATTGAACTCCTGCACCAACAATACCCAGTTTATTCATATTAGGATTAGCTAGTATTTTTGCCGCTAAACCACCAACTGCACCGGTACGGTGAGCAGTCAAAGCCGAACCATCCATTAGAGCAATCGTCTTTCCTGTTTCAGCATCATTTAGAATCATCGTTCCATAAATAACCGGCTCATTCCTTTTAATGTTATCAGGAAACACGGAAACCAGTTTTGTTCCAAGATATTTTTGAGCAAAAGCAGGCATTAAAAGCAAAGTATTTTTATCAACATTTATATGCATGCGGTCGGGCATTAAGAAATTCCCAGATTCGTACATAATTAATGCTTGTTTTACAGCTTCAATCATCCCTTTTGGTTGAATGGCCTGTTCAATTGAACTTTTGTTTAGGATTAGCATATAACATTTTGTTAAATTGAAATTATGAATTAAAAGTTAAAGGGTATACAATCATCGTTTTATATCACTGTCATTTATTATTGCAACTTGTGCTAATTAGCTTGTTATAAAGGCTCGTCAAACGATTAAGCATAATTAAATTGATTTTTTGAACTTTCCTCAAAAAAAGAATCGGAACACATTTAGATAATTGCTCTAAGGGAATCTCTAAAAATAGTGAAGTTCAAGGCTTTCAAATTTTTCAAAGCATGATTTTACTCCTGTAAATGAGTGTTTTGAAAAATTTGAGTAACGCAAAAATTCGCATTTTTAGAGGTTTCCCGCTATAAATTAGAGTGTTCAGTCCTGTTAATAATTTCATTTTGCAAATCTTCACCTAAATCATTAAAATAATCACTATAACCAGCTACCCGAACAATTAAATCTGTGTGTCTTTCCGGATGCTTTTGTGCGTCACGTAAGGTGTCTGAGTCAACCACATTGAACTGGATATGATGGCCATCTAGACGAAAATAACTGCGAATAAGTGATGAAAGCTTTCCAATAGCTTCATCATCTTCAAAGAAATCAGGTGCAAAACGTTGGTTTAGCAAAGTTCCACCTGTACGGATATGATCAATTTTTGCTGCAGATTTTAGCACTGCTGTAGGTCCTTCTTTATCAGCTCCCTGAACTGGTGAAATTCCTTCTGATAAAGGCACACCTGCTTTTCGCCCATCAGGCATAGCACCAATTACACTACCAAAATATACATGACTGGTAGTGGGTAATAGGTTTATACGAAATTTCCCTCCCCTTGCTGTAGGCCTGCCATTAATGGAATCATAAAAGATATCAAAAATCTTTGCTAGGTATTTATCTGCATAGTCATCATCATTTCCGTATTTTGGTGAATTATATACCAAGTCATGCCAGGTTTTTTCAAACCCTTCAAAATTAGTCTCAAGTGCTTTTAGCAGACTATTCATTTTGATGGTTTTCTTATCAAAAACATGATACTCAATGGCTGAAAGGGAATCAGTTAGGCTACCCATTCCTACTCCTTGTATGTAACTTGTATTGTATCGTGCCCCTCCTGAGTTGTAATCAACTCCATTGCTTATACAATCATCAATAATTAATGATAAAAATGGTGCAGGCAGGTTTTCTGCAAAAAGACGTTCTATGATGTTGTTCCCTTTTATTTTGATATCAGCAAAATAATTTTCTTGTTTTTTGTAGGCTTCCAACAGCTCATCCATCGAATTAAAACTTTCAGCATTTCCTGTTTTTAAACCTATTTGTTTTCCTGTTCGTTTATCAAACCCGTTATTTAAGGTGAGCTCAAGAATTTTTGCCAAATTTAAATAGCCTGTAAGTATATAACTTTCGGTTCCAAAAGCACCACTCTCAATACAACCACTGGCACCACCATTTCGGGCATCTTCAATAGATTTACCCTGTCGGACAAGTTCCTGAATGATTGTGTCCGTATTAAAAATGGATGGTTGACCAAAACCTGTTTTTGTAATCTGTAAAGTTCTTTTTATAAAATGTTCCGGATTCTTTTTGCTTAATTGCACCATGGAACCAGGTTGTAATAAACGCATCTCTTCAATTACATCTAAGATAATGTATGATAATTCATTAACAGCATTTGAACCATCTGATTTTAAACCACCTACATTAATAAGGGCAAAATCAGTATAGGTGTTACTTTCCAAGGCAGTAACTCCCATTTTTGGAGGTGCCGGATGATTGTTAAACTTAATCCAAAACGCCTGCAAAAGTTCTATTGCTCGCTCTTTAGTTAATGTTCCATTTTCAAGATCTTTTTTATAAAAAGGGTAAAGGTGTTGATCCAACCTTCCCGGGTTAAACGAATCCCAGGGGTTTAATTCGGTTATTACACCCAAATGTACAAACCAGTAGTACTGCAAAGATTCATGAAAGTTCTGTGGCGCATTTTCGGGGACATTACGGCAGGTTTGGGCAATTTTGTATAATTCATCTTTCCGGTGCGGGTTAACCTCTTTATCAGCTAATTGTTCAAGACTATCTGCATTACGGCGTGCGTACATTGTTATTGTATTAAGCACAATCTTCATGGCTTTTAATTCTTCATGCTTGTCGTAGGCTTTGGGATCATTAAAATAGTCTAGTTTTGAAATACTTTCATCAATATCTTTTTTGATATCTTTCATTCCCTTTCCGTAAATTTTGTTTCCTGCTACGGTATGTCCTGGTGCACGTTGTTCCTGGAATTCTGTAAAAACACCTGCATTATACGCATCAAGCCACTCCGGGGACATGGCCTGCATTATTTTGTCGCGGTTATTTTTTCTTTTCCAGTATGGGATGATAATATCCCGGTAGACTTTTCTACTTATATCGTCTACTTTAAAAGAAACTTTAAGGCGGGAGTCCAGAATTTCTAAATCCTTTATTGAATGTAAACTCACTTCCGGGTAGGTGGGTGTTGCTTTTGGTTCCGGACCTCGTTCACCAATAATTAGTTCATTTTCACCAATATACAATGTTTTATTTTTCATTATATATTCAAAGCTCAAAGCTCGACGTACCGGCGTTGAAACTTCGTAAGCAATGTCACTTTTGTAGAATTCAGTAATTAATATAGCGCGCTCAACAGATAATTTGTTAATCGCGTTTAAACTTTTTTCTCTGAGTCTTTTTATTCTGATATTCATAATTTAAAAGATAAAAGACAAAAGGTTCAAGAATAAAGTAAATTAGATGTTTTTTTGTCTTTATTCTTTAATCCATCAGTCGCCATAGGTTTGCCGATGGCGAGCTTTTGTCTTGATTTGTTTAACTTCCTATACTTACATTGAAACCAATTTCTTCAAATTCCTTTTTTAAAACTGCCATATCCTTTTTAGATAAAGCTTTTACACCATTCATTTTATTGTTCATTTTAATTTTTTCATATTTATGATTGGCAATATCATGATAGGGTAATAATGCTAAGTTACGGATATTTTCTAATGGTAACAGAAATTCCTTCATTAGAGAAATATTTTCGTATGTATCGTTAATTCTTGGAATAACAGGAAAACGAATAACCACTTTTTTCCTGATTTGATTTAAGTATTCAAGGTTTTCCAAAATCACTTTATTTGAGACACTTGTATATTTTTTATGTTTTTTATTATCTAAAAGCTTCAAATCATACAGAAATAAATTAGTTTTTTCAGCTACATGTTTAAACACATTGTTGTTGGCAAAACCTGTTGTATCAACTGCAGTATGTATGCCTACATCTTTGCATGTATCCAATAATTTAGTTAAAAACCTGTGTTGCATCAGAGGTTCACCTCCTGAAAAAGTTACACCGCCATTAGACTCATCATAAAAAATACGGTCCTTTTCAATTTCAAGCATTACTTCATCAACGGTCATTACTTTTCCAATGGTTTCTTCTTGTTCAAATGTAATACCGTCTAAAATATTTTTCCGGATCGAGTTTTCTGATTTAATATCCTGACTTTCTGGGTTATGGCACCACCAACAACTTAAAGGACAGCCTTTAAAAAACACGGTTTGCCTAATACCCGGGCCATCGTGTACCGAATAGCGTTTAAAACTGAATATGATGCCTTTTAAATTCACAGTTTTATTGAATCAAAGGGTTTATTGAATAAGATGTTTAATTACCATGATAGCCTGGCAATTATTAAAGGAATAATTTAAAAAGGAATTTGGGGGAAGTTCAAATCAGCAAATCAAACACTCAAATAAATGTCTGTAGTAGCGACAGTATATATTTATAAATAATTCAAATAGCATAGTACAAAATTACGGAAATAAACTTTAATCACAATGATATTTAAATATAATCAACAAGCTTTCTGACTTTGAAGATATTCTATAAAATCAAATGTCATCTTTTCATTAATGTTGTTATAAATACATTTATCAAAAGAACATAAAGGTTCCTGCATTTTACATTTTGTATAATTAAATCTCCCTTCAATTGATTCATAAATATTTAAGAAGGTAATATTTTCAGGTTTTAATTTCATAAAAAACCCACCCGATGGCTCCCTAACTGAATTAATATAACCTGCTTTTGCCAGTCTTAATAGTACTTTTGCCACATGATGTTTTGAGCTATGTATTCGATCGGCAATTTTAGATGCATTCAGCGGTTTATTTGAACGAACTATTAGAATCATAGCATGAAATGCTATTGAGGCTGCTTCCGATATGTTTACTACTTTTGACAAAGATTATTGATTTTGTAATTATGTACACAAAAGTATGAATAAATGACAAAATTTAAAAATCCTTGCAGGATGGTCTGCAAGTATAATGATGAGGGATTATGTATGGGATGTGACCGGACAATGGAAGAAGTAAAAAACTGGCTGGAATATAATGATCAAGAAAGAAATAAAGTTTATGATTTGATTATGGAACGAGGTGCTAACCCCTACGAGAAGAAAAGGTATGATTTTTAATTTCCTGGTAGTATTTTCTAATTTGTGCGTTAGTTTTATTCTACGCTCAGAATAAAAAAAGCAAATTGTATCCTGAGTATAGGATAAAAAACTATATTTATATTCTGAGTACAAAACATAAACTGAACTTTCATTTTAAATTTTAGAAAAATACCTTGTGAAAATTGATTTACAAACCATTAAAGAGCTTGAACTGCAAAAAAATGATATGCACGGAATGAGCATATTTGAATTGGTGGATTTAACATCAACACCGGGTGGGAAACACAAACTGAAAACCCTTTTCAGGAAACCACTGTCAAATATTAATGTTATTAAAGAGTCTCAAAATGCAGTAAAATTTATACAGGAAAATATTCAATTGTGGGAATTTCCTGTTGATACTAAACTAACTGACCATTTAGATGTTTATTATTTTTCTGATTCAAACCCGTCAATTGGGAAAAATATATTTACAAGGTATATTGAAAGCATCTCGTATCGATTTATTTATAAGGATTTTAAAAAAACTTTTTTAAATGGAACAAAATATGTCATTCGTTTTTTAAAACTTATTGCTAAGTTTAGGAAACAAATCTCTAAAGATAGTTTTCCCGAATTATTAAATGGTTATTTTTTGAAAATTGACGAAACACTTAATGTTACGGAATTAACTCAAGCTTTAGAGGTAAAATTTATTACAAAACTTGGTAATGTAGAGTTATTACGTTTCGATAAGGTTTTTAGGGATACGCACAAGGGAAAAGTCCTTGAGCTTATTGATATTATTTATGAGTTGGATGTTTTAATTTCGCAAGCTAAGGCTCATTTGAAATACAGTCTTAATTTTCCTGAGTTTGTAGAATCAGACAGGGCTGTTTTTCAAACAGAAGGTTTATATCATTTGTTTGTTAAGCAACCAGTTAATAATAATATAAATTATGATCCTGGTGAAAATTTCATTTTCTTAACAGGACCTAATATGGCAGGGAAAACTACTTTTCTGAAAGCTTGTGGTATTGCAGTTTTTATGGCTCATATAGGAATGGGTGTGCCAGCACAATATATGAAATTAAGTTATTTCAATCAGTTATTGACTAGCCTGAATGTTTCAGATAACCTGCCTAAGGGATATAGCTATTTTTATAGTGAAGTAAGGAGGGTGAAAGACGCTGCAAGGATATTAAGAGAAAGCAAAAATTCTTTTATTATTTTTGATGAACTTTTTAAGGGAACCAATGTTAAAGATGCATTTGACGGGTCACTAAAAATCATTCAAAAGTTATGTAAATGGAAGAGCAGTCTTTTTATTTTGTCTTCTCATTTACTGGAATTAGGAAAAGAACTTAAAACTGAAAATTCAATTCGGTTTATGTATTTTGATTCAAAAGTGGAAAACGGAAAACCAGTTTTTAACTATAAAATATCGAAAGGGTTGTCTGATGAACGTTTAGGAATGCTAATTCTGGAAAATGAGGGTGTATTTGACATTTTGGAACCTGAAGAGAAATTATAAATTATAGGTAATGAATTAATATTATTAGCAATTTTGAACCGTAAGGGCCGTAAATAAAAAACTAATAAATTAGAAATTAAAAATGAATAAAATAGATATAGAAGAATTTAGTTCGTATTTTTTCATAGGAGTAGCAGGTGCCGGAATGAGTGCTATTGCGCAGTACATGGCGGGTATTGGAAAGAATGTTTCAGGGTCTGACCGTTACTTTGCAGATGGTAAAAATACCGATATTAGGGAAAAGCTGGAAGCAGAAAATATTAAAACCTTTCCACAAGATGGAAGTGGTTTAAACAATTCAGTTGATGCAGTAGTTGTTTCAACGGCAGTGGAAGAATCTAATGTTGAATACTCCCTTGCTGTTAAAAGGGGAATTACTATTATACACCGTGCAGATATGCTGGCGGCCATTACCGAAACTAAAAGTACAATTGCTATTTCCGGAACATCAGGTAAATCAACAACTGTGGCTATGCTTTACCATATTATGGATTATGCGGGCTATCAGCCTTCATTAATTTCAGGTGCAGGTCTTACATCATTGATAAAGCAGGGAAAAATTGGGAATGCTGTGGCCGGCAAAGGCGAATATTTGGTTATTGAAGCTGATGAATCGGATGGGACTTTAACAAAATATCATCCGGATACCGGGGTAATCCTGAATATAGATAAGGATCATAAAGAATTGAGTGAGCTGAACAAGATATTTGAAAAATTCAAATCAAACATTAAGGATATACTCATTGTAAATCAATCGCAACATCGTGCAAAAGAATATTCTGTTAATAAACAGCTTGATTTTGGATATGAAACAGAATGTGGCATCAATGCAAGTAATTTTAAGCAAATTGGTTACCATTTGAACTTTAAAATTGATGAGGTAGAATATGAAATTCCTGTTATTGGTGCGCATAATATGGAAAATGCATTGGCAGCTATCGCTGTTGCCAGGGAAAAGGGAATCTCGCTAGAAAATTGTTCAAATGCTCTTAAAACATACGAAGGGATTTACCGAAGAATGCAAATTATTGGCGAGAAAAGTAGTGTTACAGTGATTGATGATTATGCCCACAACCCTGTTAAAATTGCTGCAGCCATAAGAGCTTGTCAGCCATTGACTAAAAGGGTTCTCGCCTGGTTCCAGCCTCATGGTTTTGGTCCAACGCGCTTTTTGAAAAATGAATTTATTAATGAGATTTCATCTGTTTTAAGAAATGATGATCAAATCTGGATGAGTGAAATTTATTATGCCGGCGGTACGGTTACTAAAGATATCTCGGCTAACGATTTAATATCTGGTATTAAGCACAAGGGAAAACATGCTTTTTTTGTTGAAAACAGGGAAAATTTCCCCATAGAAATTAAAAAGATACTAAAAAAAGGCGATATTATTCTTTTAATGGGTGCCAGGGATCCTTCTTTAGAGCATTTTGCTGATTTTGTGTTTGAGAGATTCTAAATCTGTATCATAAACAAAGAACTGGTAGAATTTGATTTTATTGATGATCTGGAAGTTGATTTTATCGCCGAAAAATCAGGTGAGAAGCTCTATATACAAGTTACTTATCTGCTGAAATCCGAAGAAACAATAAAAAGAGAATTCGGTGTGCTTAAAAAAATTAGGGATAATCTCCCAAAGTATGTTTTAAGTATGGACAATTTACCTAAATCAAATAATGATGGGATAATAAGGATGAATATTATTGATTTTCTGCTACAATTTGAAAAAATATAACAAATGAAGAACCAAAAAATTACAGGTATAGTTGACATTCCGTTGAAAAGCAGGGAAGAGGATAAATTACAAAGCGAGTCTTTTGAAATGGCTTTGTCTGAGTTTATCAGATACACGTCTACACCAATAACCATTGCTTTACAAGGAGAATGGGGTAGTGGAAAAACTTCTTTAATGAACCAGTTTGATGAACAAATATGTCGGGCTGAAAGTGCTGAGTTTTATAGTATTTGGCTAAATACCTGGCATCATGCCTTGATGAAGAATGAAGAAAACATTCTTATCAGTATAATAAATGCTTTGATTGAGCAGGTAATAGAAATATCAAGAAAAGAACATCCTGAAAACTTGGTCAGTTACTTGGTATTGAGACAGAAACAGGCTTTGAGAAAATGGAAATTGGCTATCAAAGGATAATTGATAACTTACACCTACTGGATGATAA
>JBDLJL010000152.1:0-11663 GCA_039714415.1 Bacteroidota bacterium | reverse complement strand
GTAGTACTGTTGATGGGAAATTTTTGTGATTTGGCGAATCCGGAAAGTGTTGTGCCTCCAGGCAAAAAGCAGTTCTATGATTATATTTTGTGCTGTCTTTTCCAACAACGGAACCATCTAGAAAGTTGCCAGAATAGAATTGTAATCCGGGTTCTGTTGTAAATACTTCCATTTTTCTTCCTGAAACAGGTTCGCAAACAATTGCGGCCAGGCTTAATGAATCTGTTGTTTTATTTAAAACCCAGTTATGATCATAACCGTTACCGTATTGAAGTTGGGTATTTTCGTCATTAATTCGTTTTCCTATGCTGGTGAATTCCGTAAAATCCAGAGGTGTTTCTTTCACGGTTAATATTTGTCCTGTCGGAATTTGTTCATTGTTTATCGGTGTAAAACTGTTAGCAAAAATTTTAAGTTCATGTTCAAGGATATCTGATTTCCCTGCATCTTTAAGATTGAAAAATGAATGATGAGTAAGATTGATAACCGTATTTTTATCGCTTGTGGCATTATAATCTATTATCAACTCATTGTCATCGGTAAAAGAGTACTTTACATAAACTGTTAAATTGCCCGGATATCCTTCTTCGCCATCTTTACTTAAATATTTGAATTTTATATAATGTTGGCTGTCATAGTTTTTATATTCTACAACATCCCATATAACATTGTTAAAGCCATTTGGACCACCATGGAGATGGTTGTTCCCGTTGTTGGTGGCCAAAGAATATTCAGTATCATTTAAAATAAATTTGCCTTTGCTAATTCGACTCCCGTATCGACCTATTATTGCACCGAAATATGGGTTCCCATCAATATATTCTTCAGGAGTATCGTAACTTAAAACAATATCATCAATATTCCCATTCTTATCAGGTACATTTATTGACATAACTTTTGCCCCAAAATTTATAATTTTGACAGAACAATTTGTTTTGTTTGATAGAATGAAGGTTTTTAATTGTTTTTCCATATTGTTTGTTCTGTTTTCTCTTCCACAGGACAAAAAGACAATTAGTAAAAGCAATAAAGCATTTTTAAAGATATTTTTTTTCATAACATAAGATTTTAATCAAGTTTCCATTTAAGAATACCTGCTGAAAAATTTTCCTGTAGCTTAATCTCCAACTTCATAGATTTAGTTTTTATATTAGATATTTCTATAGAATTAAACTTATCTTTTGAAACTGCGTATTCACCAACTGTCAATACATCTTTCTAATCCCCGTTTTTCAGGTATGACACTTTCCATGTTTCAGGGATTCTACAACCACCATCAGGCCCATCATCAAACCAATATACATGGATATTACTAATTGCTGTTTCTTCTTTAACCCCAAAAATTCATAGAATTTTTGCTATCACAGATAGCGCCTAAGTTCAGCTATAATTTTGAGTAATCAAAATCAAGTTTCCCTAAGTCGGGGTTTCTCGCATTTAGATTCATGGTTAGAAAAAACCATGAATAATGCGGGTTAAATTATATTGTACCCATTCTGTTGTTCCTTTATGGTTCCAAAATGTTAGTTTTGGAATTTCATGATCATTGGAGTTTTTAGGAACAATCTGGTCATTTACTGAAAGAATTTGATCGTGAATAAATGATGCTGACACTATTTAAGGTAATTTAGCTTACATAAGTTTAATCCAAAACTCCTGTTTGTTGTCAAATGATATTGATTTTCTATCGCTATAGGCTTCAATTTGTACTTTCCACCAACCCTTTTTAAGATTGGTACGACCGGTTTTTATGGTAATCTCATTTACTTGTGGTTCTACATCTTCAACTTTTTTAATAAAACTATTGGTTAGGTAGTCTTTTGTTGCCCCACGTCGAAACCATTTAAATTCAAATTTTTGCCCGGGAAGTTTTTGATTGTATTCTAAAATAATAGATATTTCAAGTTTAGTTGGTATACTGATTCCTTTTTGCGCCTGTGTAATACTAAAAGGTTTACCATCTGCTAACCAAATTATTTTTGTTGGTTTAATATTGCTCGCATTTTGTGCACTGCTTAGCAGTGGTAATACTATTAATAGGGCTATGGTTATAAAAAAGTTCTTGTTCATCCTAAATTATTATTCTCAATGCGAAATTACACAATATTTGTACCAGTTCAAAACTAATTGCATCTTTAAGGAAAATGATAAAAGGTGTGTTGTAATTGATTTTTCTTGACAAATTATACGAAAAATGTGACGGAATTTGTTGAGTTAAGATGCTTACCTATTTTATTCCCACAATGGTGTATTCACCAGTTTTTAGTTCCTCTACCATGAAATAACCTTTGTTCCCTTGCTTAACAGCTAATAAATCAAGTGTTTTCCAATTTGCTTGTTGGTTTTCACGATACATTAAACGCAGATTTTCTTTGCTAAAATTTTTCAGGCCATCATCCAGGGCGTACGAAAGGTCAAAATTTAGTTTTGCTGATGCTGAAATACTGCTTTTTGTTACATATTGAACCTGCCAATATCTGTTTGCTAATTTATATTCATTTTTATTTATGTTTTTATTTTTAGGCGATATCCAGTTGTGGGTTATCCTGAAAAATACCGAATCTGTTAAATGTTTAACATTCAGACTAAAGAACTCTTCAATGAATTTAATTTGTCCCGTCTTACGAATAATTTTGTATTCATCGGTAGTTGCATCTGCTATTTTTTCATCAGGGTCAATCAAAAGCATTATAGGTTTATAGTCCAGTTTAGCACTTTTTATTTCTGATTTCCCTGTGAAAGGGATATTCAATTTGCGAATTTGCCAGTTTTTATCCAAAAATCCAATTTCCAAAGTCGTTTTTAAATAATTTTGGCTGGCTACCAGCCGTTGATTTATTTTCAAATCCACCTGGTATCTATTTCCTGATTTTTTCACATTAAATGTTTCATGAGAAAAATGGGGGAATCCGGCACCAAATACCCAAAAATCAAAAAAATCGCTTAAATCGATTTTCGTTTTTTGCGAAAAATAATCACGAAATTCTTCTGTAGAAATATCTTTAAAGGCATAATCATTAAAATATTGTTTTAATGTACTAAAAAACAAGCTGTCTCCCAAATATCCCCTTAAAGTCTGTGCTACATCTGCACCTTTGTCGTAAACCGTCATTCCATATGTGTATTCATGTGGTATCCCGTGTACAGACCGATAGCCTTTATCGTATAAATGAGCAAATTGCAATACTTTTTTATGGTTTCTTCGGTTGTAATCTTTATAAGCCTTTTTGCCGTAAAAGTACTCGGTAAAAATTGCCTCGCTGTATCTTGCCCAACCTTCATTGAGCCACATATCTTTTTCTGTACGACAGGTAACCAAATCACCAAACCAGTGGTGAGATAATTCATGGGCAAGAGTTGATTCACAACGCAAAGAACCATTGCAATTTGCACTATAGGCAATATTTGTGGCGTGTTCCATAGCACCTCCACCAAAAGGTGTGGACACATAACCTATTTTTTCCCAAACATAGGGGCCAAATGCATTTTCAAAGGAATGTAGAAATTCTTTCACATGAACGAATGATTTTTTACCTTCTTCAAACTCATTTTTATTTATGTAAATTTCTATTGGAATGATTTTTTCCATCCCTTTTACGGTATCTTTATGTGCTTTATAGTCTGAAACAGCAATTGATGATAAATAAGTAGGAATTGTTTGTTGAAGTTTCCAATGGTATGTTTTTGTTTTATCTTGATTTTTTTTAACTGACAATAAAATACCCGGACAAGCAGCAACATGCTCATTTTTTGTGGTGATAATATATTCATAAGTTGCCCTGTCAGTAAAATTATCGATACAGGGATACCACACACGTCCAAAGTTTGGTGGATTAGCAGCCATTCCCACTCCATAGTTAAATGCATGAGTTGACGTAATAAAAAAACCACCCCATCTTATATCTTTTTGAGGTTTTCCATGATAATATACCTTGAGTTCAATGGTATCTTTGAAAGTAATGGCTTTTTGTAAGTCAATCCTTAATATTGAGGATTGATGATTAAAAGCTATACTTTTTTTATTTAGTTCAACCTTATCAACTTTTAAACCCATTAGGTCGAGGCCAATGCTGTTTAATTTTGTCTGTTGTGATGTTATTTTCAGGGATGTTTCACCTTTTAACTGGCCGGATGATAAATCGGACAAGTCCAGTTTAATTTGGTAATGTGTTACATCAACCGAATCCCGATGGTTAATATTTTGAGCAATTAACGATTGATTAAGTATCAGGATAAATAAAGCTGAAAGATAAATGTTTTTTGTCCACATAGATTTAGTTTTAAGTGAACAAATTTAACTAATTTTTTAATAAATATTCAGCAATTTGTACCGCATTGGTAGCAGCACCTTTACGCAAATTATCGGCTACAATCCACAAGTTAAGGCTGTTCGGATTTGAAAAGTCCCTACGGATGCGTCCCACAAAAACTTCGTCTTTATTATTTGCTTCAATTGGCATCGGGTAAATGTTGTTTGCTATATCATCTTGTACAATAACACCATCCATATTTTCAAGAAGTTTTCTAACTGCCTGCAAATCAAAATCTTTTTCAAATTCCAGGTTTATTGATTCAGAATGTCCTCCAACAACAGGAACCCGTACAGCGGTGGCAGTTAATCGGATGGTATCATCGTTAAGGATTTTACGGGTTTCATTAAGCAGTTTCATTTCTTCTTTTGTGTATCCATTATCGGTAAAATCATCACAATGAGGCAAACAGTTCTTGTCAATGGGGTAGGGATAAGCCATTTCTCCTTCTTTATCAACGCGTTCGTTGTTCATCTGTTCAACTGCTTTTATACCTGTTCCGGATATGGATTGATAGGTAGAAACAACCACTCTTTTAATTTTATATTCTTTATGCAACGGTGCCAGAACCATCAACATTTGAATAGTTGAACAGTTTGGATTCGCAATTATTTTATCATTTTTGCTTAGGATATTTGCATTAATTTCCGGAACTATTAGCTTCTTGGTTGAATCCATTCTCCATGCAGAAGAATTATCAATGACAGTTGTGCCAACCTCTGCAAATTTTGACGCCCACTCTAAGGAAGTCTCTCCCCCTGCTGAAAATAATGCGATATCTGGTTTTTTGCTAACTGCGTTTTCTAAACCAATTACGTTATAGGTTTTTCCATTGAAATTAATTTCTTTTCCAACTGATCTTTCAGATGCAACCAGAATTAGTTCATCCATTGGAAACTTTCTTTCTGATAATACTTTTAACATTATATTGCCTACCAATCCGGTGGCACCTACAACAGCAACTTTCATTTCCTGATTTTTAAATTGAGTGGCAAAAATAAGACTTTCTGGTCAGAATCGATCTAATAATTGTGATTATGTGTGAAATTTATACTTATTTTAAGATATTTTTGTTATTTTGTTGTAGATTTGCTTTGTTTAGCAATAAAATAAAAATCTTATCCTAGGGAGGAAAGTGCATCATTCAGCAAAATGTTTTAATTTTTCAAATATTTGTGAACAATTCTAAAATCAAAGACATATGAAATTCTTAAAAGTAATAAATTTGTCTGTTAAACCCGATTAAGTCAAATGGTTAGAGATTTTCAGGGAACATGTTTTCTAAGTCATCATTAACAGCGATTACTTCTTTTATTTCAGGAACAAAATTTTGAACGGCTTTTTCTACACCCAATTTAAGGGTTTGTATGCTCATAGGGCAAGCATTGCATGCTCCAAGAAGCTTCACTTTTACAATATTATCATCAGTAAGTTCCACAAAAGTAATATCGCCACCATCAGTTTGTAGGTATGGCCGTATACTATCCAATGCCTGATGGATTTTTTCCTCCAAATTATTATTTATTTTGTCTGCCATAAGTTATGTTTTTAAGACCCTTGAGATATTCAAAAACTCAAAGGCCTTAATTCATATTGTCAATTAGTTTGTAGCACAACTTGCATTAGGATCTATTTCCACTTTAACTGTTGGTGCCATTTTGTTATTACGTTCTTCAACTTTTTGAGCAACATTTTCACCAAGTTCAATAAATGAAGCACCTAAAATAGTGTCTTCCAATGCAGAAGGTGTACCATTATCTCCATTTTCCCTTATTGATTGAACAATTGGTATTTGCCCCAGCATAGGAATATCCATTTTTTGAGCAAGATTTTTTACACCATCTTTACCAAAAATATAATATTTATTTTCTGGAAGTTCTTCTGGTGTGAACCATGCCATATTCTCAATTAAACCAATAACTGGCACCTCAATTTTGTCAGCCTTAAACATGTTTAGGCCTTTAATAGCATCAGCTAAAGCTACATCTTGTGGTGTGCTGATAATAACAGCAGCCGTCACAGGAACGGTTTGGACCATAGTTAAGTGAATATCACTGGTTCCGGGTGGTAGGTCTATTAATAAATAATCCAGTTCACCCCATAAACCATCGTTAATTAATTGCTTTAAAGCACCTGTTGCCATTGCGCCCCGCCAAATAAGTGCATCATCCGGTTTAACAAAAAAACCAATTGATAACATTTTTACACCATATTTCTCAACTGGTATTATTCGATCTTTTCCGGCAATTTTTTTAATACCCGGAACTATACCTTCAACACCAAACATTTTAGGGATTGAGGGGCCAAAAATATCAGCATCAATTAAACCCACTTTTGAGCCTAATTTAGCCAATGAAATAGCTAGGTTTACAGCAATTGTAGATTTACCAACACCACCTTTGCCTGAGGCAACTGCCAGGATGTTTTTAACTCCCGGTAGCGTTTCTTCATGTTCTTTTGTTTTATCAACTCGTCCAATGGTTACTTTCGAAGTTATTGTTGCCGTAACTTCAATATCCTGACCTAGTTTATCATGTATAACTTTATTACATGCTTTTTCAATTGATTTTTTAAATGGACTGTTAAATGAAGGAAGATAAACAGCAAAATTAATCGAATTACCTTCAATTTTTATGTTTTCCACCATTTTTAAGCTGACAATATCCTGATTTTTTTCCGGATACTGAACTTCTTTCAAGGCATCAAGTACCTGATCTATAGAATAGTTCATATCAATTTATTGTTTTTTTGATTTGAAATTCATTTAGTTATAAGAATAAGGATTATCTGTTACATTTTAAACCCCTTATTTTTATTTAATTTAAATTAAAATACAAAGATGAAATTATTTTTCATATTGGGCAAATGTTTTAAGAAGGCTTTTTGTTATATGTAGTATGGTAAGCAAGAGATGGCTTGTGTGTGCCAATCATTAACCACGGCAAATCGTTTTTCACTTAAATCGGCAATGCCATCAACAATAAAAGGGAATTTTTGTATGGTGGTAATAATGATTTTTTTCTTTGTTCCAAATTATCTCGTAGCTCTTTGGATGAGTAGGTATTTCCAGTGCATTTGCTATTCTCTTTAATGTATCTCCACGTGGTTCACTCTCTCCATTTTCTATTCTTTGAATCGTTCTACTAGATTTATCGGATAATTCTTCTTTCTTTAAAAATATGTCTTAACTGCAAATTCAAATTGTTCAATAAACACATGCTCAAATACATTATTTTTCTTATTAATCAAATCGCAAACACTTATTAAAGCTTCCTTTATTTGGGATTCATTATCAAGTGGTTTGTAATTCGTTCCCGATATCCCGACTCGTCTTTTTCTTATGTTTCTATCAATTCCTAGGTCTTTTATGAGTATGCTATGAATATCTTCAATCTTTGATAATGTAAGAGGAAATAAATAATCAGGATTGTCAATAATAAAATCCAATGCTCTTTGTGATTTAATAGCATTGTTGCATCTTCTTTTGATTTTCCTTGAGCCACTTCCTTTTCCTTAATAAGGCGTTCCGTTTCAAGCAGGGAATATGTATTTCCTTCTATTTGCGATGATTTCCAAGATAAATCAATTCAATCGTTCTAATTCTTTATTGTACTCATTAATTGACAGCTCTGAAATATTTTTAGAGTATTCATTTTTTATCATTTAGCTCATAAAGATACTGATTTCAGCTCAAAAATGTCAATAATTGAGCTATATTCTCTCCTTAAATGAGCTATAATGGTTTGTGTATGGTTTTGCGGTGGTTTTGAAACACAAATCTTTCAACTTACACCGATGTTTATTTAATGTTAAAATGCTCATATTTAGTACTTCATCCGCCATAAACTATATGCAGCGTTAGCAAATGTTATTAATCCTTAATCAATTTAATTGTTCGTGATTTTCCTTCTTGATTAGTTATGCTTAAAAAGTATACTCCTTTATTCAGATTATTAGGGAAATAAATTTCTATCACAGAATTTGTATAATATTCATTTGAAAAAATAGTGCTTCCTAAAATATTCGTTAATTTAATACTATAGGTTTCATTTTTTTTGTAAAAATTCAAATACATTTTACCTTGAAAAGGGTTTGGATAGTAGTTAAAGGTGATTTGGTTATCCATGTTATTAATACCTGAAATTTCGGCAGTAAAACTATCAGTAACAGGTGTGGATTGGTTATCAAAAATATCAATCATATAAAATCGAATATAATATTCCGTACTGCTAATCAAAGAACTAATATCTATATCTGAGGTTCTTGCATGAGGAACATTTTGATCTAGTTGAACTAAAGGAGTTCCTGAAAAAGAAGCATTATCATAAATCTCAACATGGTATGAAAATTGAGGAGATTTCGATACATTTATGTCCCAGTCCAATGTCAAAAGGTTTGTTGAAATAGTTGTGTTCAGACCTAATATTTCTCCTGTTGGAAATCCGTGATCGGAATTACTATTACTAAGGAAAAGTGTTGCTCCTGAAGTATTTGTTACAGGAGAAACAGACCCACCACTTTTCATGAAGTAATAATCAGTTACTATTCCTCCATCATAATTGTTAATAAAATTGGCAGCTCCTGGGTCTGGATTAACTCTTTCAAAATAGCTGCTAGTAAAAGGATTCCAAGATAAATCACTGGTTTTTCTTTTCCATCCTTCTTTGTGGTGAATTTCTCTTGTATTTGATCCATTACCCAGCCAATCTTCAATAAATGATCCGGTAGTCGAATTAAACCGAACGTTAGGCACAGGATAATCCATAATTACAAGGTGATACCACTCTTGAGAGGTATAGTTAAATACCCAATAGCCAAACATAGTATGTCCATTATCATCCCAAGCTCTAGTAACAAAAGAATACCATTGATCCGTACTCCAGCCTATATCGAAATTCCAGGATTTTAACCCTGTTCCTTCACCACCGAATGGTTCTACTACTGTTCCTGTATGAGAATATGATGCAGTAATCGGATCGGTTGAACTAATAGGATCCCATATAGAAAAAATAAAGTTACGTCCATCTGGATGCTCTTGTATACCACAGTACCCACCACCTTCTCCACCAGCATTCCATTGAAGAGCGCAATAATATGTGCATGTTGGTGAAGGAGATTGAACTCTAAGAGTATTGATTAAGATATCCCCTTGAAAGTTGTCTTGATATTTTAGCCAACAAGATGGTGCTCTGTTTTGAGAAAATCCAAATTGACATAATGTCATAGCGACTAGTATTAGCATTATGTGTTTCATGATTCGTGTTTAAATATTTGCTAACGGCTTGCTAAAGTTAGTAAGGGATTTTAAAGTACAAAACTTCCCTTTACGAAAATAGCCAAATTTCTAGCACAATCGACACAAATTTAGCATGTTGCCCTTTTTGAATTTAGGCTTTATTAGCAAATGTTATTCTATCAGTTCTGAAAACATTGATTGAAATAAATTCAATAATTCAATTTTTTCTTTCAATTCATTTGAGGTCTGAATTTGAATATGCACCATATCACTTCTTTCTTCATTGTCATAAGCAAGTTTCAATTCAATATTTTCTACTTTACCTTTGATATGATAGTCAAACCAAATGTCTTTTTCATCATCGGTTTCTGAAAGACCGATTTTAATTCCTTCTCTTTCATCTTTTGATATTTCATAATTGGCTAAATGAGAAAGCATACTTAAAATTGGATCAAGCTTTTTACTCCAGAACCAAAATCCATATTTTGTTTTACTCGTCATTTTTTGTTGGATTTTTATTTAGATCAACAATTTCAATTACTTCACACAAACCAATTAATTTTGCACCCTCTTTAAAAATCCTGTAAGTCCAATTGAAATCCTGTCTTGATGATATTTTCTCATTTCTGGATTAATAATCCACATTCTAGCAATTCCTTCTTTAGCTACTTCACTTGATTCAATCAAATTTTCGTTGGAGTCTTCAAATTCAGGCCAAATCATAAACAACCAATCAGTTTTTTCAGCATGATCTGGATGTTCATACCAGAAGTCTGATCTAATGCTTTGATGAGGAAGTGTTTTTCTGCCTCCTTCTGATTCGTCGAAAAACTTGTAATTTACTTTAAAATCACAATTGTGTTTAAGTATTTCATTATATGGTTTGTGCATTTGCTACTTAATATTTGCTAAACCATCCGAATTAAGTGAAAGGTGGGTTTATTCACCTTATGTGTTTATGCGGAATATTTATTTTAATGTACAATTCACAAGCTATATACTAAACGTCCAAACTGTCCATAGGTTTTTTTATTTTTAACTTTCTTGTATCAATATCAGTTCCCCCAATTATCCCTATCTAAACTTCTGTATTGAATGGCTTCTGCCAGATGATCCGCCTGAATAGCTTTGCTATTACTTAAATCCGCAATCGTTCGTGAAACTTTTAATATACGGTCATAAGCCCGTGCCGACAATCCCAGTTTTTCCATGGCATTTTTTAACAAAGCCTGTCCGGCAGCATCAATCTCGCAATATGTTCTGATTTGTTTTGAGCTCATTTGGGCATTGGCATAAACCTCTTTCGCATCCTTAAAGCGTTTTGATTGAATTTCTCTAGCCGAGATTACCCTTTTTCTTACCGTTTCACTACTTTCTGAAGCCTTTATTTCAGATAATTTACTAAAAGGTACAGGAACGACTTCAATATGTATATCTATACGGTCTAACAATGGGCCTGAAATTTTATTCAAGTACTTTTGAACCATTCCGCTGGTACAAACACAGTCCTTTTCAGGATGATTGTAGTAACCACAGGGGCATGGGTTCATGGATGAAACCAACATAAAACTGGCAGGGTATTCAACCGTAAATTTTGCCCTTGAAATAGTAATTTGACGGTCTTCGAGGGGTTGACGCATTACTTCCAGTACCGTCCGTTTAAATTCAGGCAGTTCATCCAAAAATAAAACTCCATTATGAGCCAGTGAAATAGCACCAGGCTGAGGATATGCGCCACCACCGACAAGTGCTACATCACTAATGGTGTGATGGGGTGGAACAAATGGTCTTGCTACCATTAACGAAGTGTTTTTTGCAATTTTACCCGCAACAGAATGAATTTTTGTTGTTTCCAAAGCTTCGTGCAAAGTAAGTGGTGGCAGAATTCCTGAAATCCTTTTTGCTAACATGGTTTTACCAGCTCCCGGAGGACCTACCATAATAATGTTGTGGCTACCTGCTGCAGCTATTTCCATTGCACGTTTCACATTCTCCTGACCTTTTACATCGGAAAAATCCAATTCAGATTCGTGTAAACTATTAAAAAATTCTTTTCTGGTATCAATTATGGTTTGCTCTAATTCAATTTCGCCTTTAAAAAAGTCAATTACCTGTTT
>JBDLJL010000151.1:0-11707 GCA_039714415.1 Bacteroidota bacterium | reverse complement strand
AACTGATAGTCTTAAAGAAACTTTTTATAAACCCCCCAGTTAAGCTGGGGCTATAAAAAAGCGGTTAAGTTCGGCTAAGGTTTTTGCCTGTGGTAAAAGGATAAAAGCCTGGTATGATGCCTGGTTTTTTACCTTTTTTTCCAGATTTCAGGGTCACGGCTGGTATTAAATACAGCCCTGACAATAACAATTTTGTCAGTATCGTTAACAGTATAATGTACTGTATAGGGATATTTTTTTAAGGGAAGGCATCTTACATCATCATATCTTATTTAAAAAAAAGGATTCGTTTTTAAATGCTATAAATATATTTTTACTTCGCTGTGAAATTTCCTGCCTAAACCTTTTTGTCGCTCATTATACCAAGTAATAGCTTCTTGGATATCAAACTGGGCTTCCGGTTCGATTTGTATTTTATACTTCATTTAATCAAGGATAAAATTATCTTTAACATTATCCCAATCTAATAACTTTTCAGGATTTTCATTTGATTTTCTAATTCGCCCCCTTTATTTCTTTATGTTCTTCTGGAATAATAAAATAATCTATTTCTTCAATATGGTTTACAAATGACAAGCTATTCATAAATTCAAAGAACATATTTGCTTTACTGTCCGGTATTGATATTGTAAATTGTTTCATGATTTAATTATTTTTTATGAGAAAGCTCAAATTGTTTTCTCATCTGCATTATTTTATTTCTTATATCCAACATGTTTACCCAGAATCAAGTGTTTGTGATATATTTTACAAAGTATAAGCAAATATGTTTGACCTGCACTGCTATTTCTACAGCAAACTTGGAAAAATGCATTGCAATATTGCAACAAAAAATAATGGCCTGGTGTAATGCAGGGCTTTTTTATTTATGCATAAGCCTGTTTGGCTTTAAAATCATGTAAAACTGTGTAAATAAAAAAGATAAAACATAAATGCAGAAATCAATTAACATGAACAGGTTTTATTATCAGGGCTTATTTTAAAATTATAATTTTACTTTTTGGTAGAAAATTTGTACATTTAAATCTTTACTAAACAAATTTTTACATTTTTTACACAATAAATTGATTTACAGCTAAATAGCCTATGCTTCGCACCATTTTGACATTGCTTTTCCTGGGTCCGGTACTCCTATCGGCGCAAGCTATTGATGAATTTTGCGATTATTCTTCAAGTGAAAACCTTGTTATAATAAACAAAACTGCTGATGATAAATTATCTTCCAATTCAGTCAGGAAAATAGCAAACACACATGATGGATTTATCTTTATAGCTACTTATAGCGGGGTATCAATTTATGATGGCCATGAATTTATTAATTTCAATGCTGATAACACGAAAAACCTTCACTCTAATGCAATTTATGACTTCTGTTATTCAAAAGACAGCATAATTTGGCTGGCTACCCAAAACGGGATTTCACTTTTTAAAAATTTTGATTTTTTTAGATTAAAAAGCCTTAGTTTACTTGATTCCTATAGTATTCAAAAAGTTATTTGTGATGATGACGGGAATATCTGGATAGGAACGCTATCAAATGGTTTATTTTTTTATGATCACAAAAAATTAACCAAAGTTGAAGGTCTGCCCAATATCGAAAAGAATATCATCTCTTTATTATATAATGATCCTAAAGGGAAAATTTGGGTTGGCACCGAAAATGGAGAATTATATTATTTTGAAAATAATGAAGCTCATGCCATTACTCTACCCAAAATTGCAAATGGTGTATTTTCTATGCTTTGTGACAGTGAAGGAGTATATTATTTTGGTACACGACATGGTGTTTATACCCTAAAGAACGAGACTCTGAAACTACTCAATCAGGATATTAACTTCATTAATGATATTGTAAAGGATAAAAGAGGAATAATTTGGTTTGCAACTAATTCAGGACTTTATTGTTTTAACAAAAAGTTAAATTCATTCATAAATTTCTCACAGTCTAAAATTATTGACAAACAAATTATTCAATCAATATATTTTGATGACAACAATATTATGTGGGTTTCAACCTACAGAAAAGGGGTAATACAGATTAGGACAAGTGCTTTTTCTAATTATCCTTTTGAATTTTCAAATATTGACGAAACTCCATCATCAATATTGCTGCATAACAATGGAAACATTTGGGTAAGTACCGATGAAGAAAGTATTTATGAACTGAAAGATGGAAAATATCAAAAAGTAAAAATAAAAACCAATCTGGAAGGTGGAAGAATAAAAGATATTTTTCAGGATAAGCTTGGTGATATTTGGATTTGTTCATATGGGGGATTGTTACACATTAAAGATGAAAAAGAAACATTAATTGGTGGTACAGAAGATTTCCCGGATAAAACAACAAGGTACATTTTGCAAGATAAAGATGGAAACTATTGGGTAGCTACCAGACAATCTGGTATTTATAAAATCACACCGGACTACAAGGTAATTGAAAGGTACAATACTGATAACGATCTATCTTCAAATTATGTTTTATCAATGACCATGCATGATAATAAATTGTATATATCAACCAAAAATGGTATTGACATTATTCATGATAAAAAAGTAATAAAACATTATGACAAGAATTCGGGTATAGCTGATAATATGGTTTTTGATATATATATTGACAGCAGTGATGTTTTATGGGCAGCCACGATTAAAGGGCTTTCGCGAATCAAAAATGATAATATTACAAACTATAACGAAACAAATGGTTTAAAAATTAATAAAATATTTTCTGTACAAGAAGACAATTATGGCTTTTTCTGGTTGCCCACCATTAAAGGACTTATGCGAATTGAAAAAAAACAGCTAGACGATTTTGTTAGTGATTCAACTATTAAAATCAGATGTGCTTTTTATAATCAGGCAGATGGAATCTATGATGCTCAGTATGTTGGTGCTACACATTTAGTAAAGTCTGATAAAGGAAAAATTTTATTTAACACCATTAGTGGTATAAGTGTTCTTGATCCGGTGATATTAAATAAGCAAAAATCGAAACCCCGCTTAAAAATAAACAGTTTAACTACTGAAAAAAACATTTATCATAAGCTTAATGATATTGAACTTCCAGCAGGTACAAAATATGTAGAGCTTTCATTTTCTTATATTGATTTTATTAATCCTGACAAATCAACTTTTAAGTACAAACTCGTCCCTTTTGAACATGATTGGGTCAAAAACAAAAATAAAAGAAAAATACAATACACCAACCTGTCACCGGGAGAATATGAATTTATTATTGAAGCTGTTCCCGAAATTGGAAAAGGTATCCCAATAAGTTCCAAGGTAAAATTCATTGTCCTGCCAGCCTTCTATCAAACTATATGGTTTCAAATTATTATTGGTTTGTTATTCATTTCTCTTGTTTTTTTAGTTTACAAATTGCGGATGAGGGCATTGAAATCAAACCAAATAAAGCTTGAAAACGAAATAATAGAACGTACAAAAGAAATTACCAGACAAAAAGAAGAAATTGCCGAAAAAAATGAAGAAGTCTTAATGCATCAATACCAGATTGAACAAGCTTATGTTAATCTTAAATTATTAAGTGATCTGGGTCGTGAAATCACCTCACATCTCACACTGAAGGAAATCAGCTCTACAGTTTATCAAAGTATTCACAGCATGATGGATTCAGCAATTTTTGGGATTGGCATATATAATCCTGATTCAGATGTAATAGAATTTAATTCCAGCTTTTTTAAAGACTCACTAATCCCTGCTTTTTCTATTCCTGCAAACAGAAAAAAATGTCTTTTAAGCCAAAGTTTTGTTAATGATGAAGAAATCATAATAAAAGATGCCCAAATTGAATTATCAAGAGATATAATAAGTTTCCCTAAGACCAGCTCTATACAGGCAGTTACATCATTAATCATTTTACCAATTAAACTTAAAAATGAAACGATAGGTGTGATAACTACCCAAAGTTACCATAGAAATGCTTATTCAGATTACCAATTTAATATGCTTAGCAGTTTATCAGTTTATGTTGGTATTGCAATAGAAAACTCAAAAATCTACAAAAAGATTAATGAGCAAAAAAATGAATTACAAAAAGTAAATGCCGCCAAAGATAAAATGTTTTCACTAATAGGCCATGATCTTAGAGGGCCGGTAGGAACTATTAAATCATTTCTTGATTTGATACTTGAAAACCCGGAAATGGCCGAATCCGGTGAAACAATTGTCATTTTAAAAACCATGCAACAAAGCCTGGGCTCAGCATATAATTTGTTAGATAATTTATTGCTGTGGGCTCGCAGCCAAAGGGGTAAAATAGATTTTAATCCGGCAGAGTTTATAATAAGTCAACCCATTAACGAAAGTGTTAGTTTAATTGTTGAAGCAGCTAATAATAAAGAAATTGATCTGGTTAAAGAAATTAATTATTTGGGCAATGTTTATGGTGATCAAATAATGATTACAACCGTACTAAGGAACTTAATTTCAAATGCTATAAAGTTTACACCAAAGAAAGGAGAAATTATTGTTAGGACAGAGTTAAAGGTATTGGAAGAAAATGGCACAAGTAATGAAATGGCGGAAATTTCAATAATTGATAACGGAATTGGCATTTCGGACGAGATGATAGATCTTATTATTAAGACAGATGGAAACTTTTCAACTCTGGGAACAGAAAAAGAACAAGGTTCCGGACTAGGAATAAATATTTGTATAGATTTCTTAAAAAGGCATAAGCAAGAGCTTTTTATTGAAAACAATAAAATAACACAAAAAAATATAGAAGGCAGTACATTCAGATTTTATCTTCCTATTAGAAATAATTTATAAAAAAGACAATGGAAGGTCTTAATTAGTGTGTATCTATAAATTAACCTTATCGGTTTCAAAAACTTACTTAGCTATAACTTTAACCTTATTTAAGATTAATTAATGCTAAAATGTTTTAAAAAATATTGGATTTTAATTATCTGGATTTTTGTATCACTAAATGCAAACAGCCAGAACAGTTACTTATCGTTTAATCATATTGGGGTTGATCAGGGGCTTTCAGATATGAAAGTAAATACTATTGTACAGGATAAAATGGGTTTCATATGGGTTGGTACTGATTTTGGCCTAAACAGGTATGATGGTCGCAAGTTTTTTCAATATACAAATGATCCGGATAATGTACACAGCCTGAGCAGTAACATTGTTAGCAGCCTTTTTATTGACAAATATGGAAACCTTTGGGTTGGTACAAATAAGGGCTTAAACTTTTATGAGTACACATCAGGTAAAATATATCAGTTTGCAAAATCAGCATTTTCTAACAGCAAGATTACGGCAATAAATGCTGATTCAAAGGGGAATATTATAATTGCTTCAACAGACAAAGGTTTGTTCTTTGCCAATATCGATGGTGTAATAAAAGCTAAGAAAAACAATAAAAAAGTTAAATTTAAGAACCTAAATAAAGAAAAAGGTCTTATTGATAACTTTGTCCGTGCTTTGCATAAAGATCAATCTGGAAATTTATGGATTGGTACAAATAAAGGTTTAAATTATTTTATTTCTGAAAGAGGAGTTATTGAAACCAAACAAATTAATGATACGATTTTTAATTTTTTCAAAAACAAGAGAATTACAAGCATTAATTCATCAATAATAAATAATAACGAAATTATTTGGTGCGGTACCTCAAACGGCCTTCACTATTTTAATAAAAAAGACAAGGTAATCAGAGCTTATTTCAATGAAAAGTCTTTAATATTTAACAAAAGATATATTACAAAGGTACTAACACAACATGATACAATCATATGGGTTGGCAGACTTGGTGGAGGTTTGATAAAAATTAATTTCTTAACCAAAAAAGTAAGCGCTTATGATATCAAGCCTGATGATGAACATTCCATAGCATCCAGCCTAATTACAACTTTGTTTATTGATAAAAATAAGCTGATCTGGGCCGGGGTTGGTGGTGCAGGTCTTGACGTAGCAAATACCGGGAAAAGTGTTTTTGAAAACTATTTGTTTCGTACCCCTACATACGGAAAAAAACAAATGGCTTCATATTTTATAGAAGATCAGGATCAAAACTTAATCATAGCAACCTATTACGGGCTAATAAGATTTGACATAAGAACAGATCAAATTACTAGCCTAATACATTTTTCATGGATATCAGCAGATGAGGAAGCAATTTCACCTCATAAAATTATTCGCGACAAAAAAGGTAATTTTTGGATTGCTTCTTTTGGAAAAGGTTTATTTCTTTATGATAAAAACTTTAAACTTGTTAAACATTTCAAGAATGAAGCAGGTGTAAAAAACTCTTTATCTAACAATTACATTTACTCTATTCTTTTTGATAAAACAGGTAATCTATATATTGGAACAAGAAAAGGATTGAATATTTTAGATCCGGAAACTAACACTTTTAACATCTATGAAAATGACCCAAATAATCCAAAGGCTTTATCAAGTCCTTACGTAACGGCATTAGCTGAAAGCGACAATGGAACATTATGGCTGGGCACTTGGGGTAGTGGCATATACAAGTTTAATAAAAAAAACAAAAGCTTTGAAAGTTTTAAATTTGATAAAAATGAAGGCAATCTGAATATTAATAACAACATTTCCCAAATATTGCCTGTTGGTGATAGCATATTATGGCTGGCTACCGCTAATGGAATAAAAAGGTTTAATATTAATAAACAACAAACTGAAAACTATACTATTGAAAACGGATTACAAAGTAGGGTTACAAATGGTATTGTTCTTAAAGGCAAACAATTGTGGATAAGCTCCGGCTCAGGTATTTCAGTTCTAAACACAGAAAATAAGAGTCTGACTAACTTTACCAAATCAGGTAATTTATTTATTGGCAACCTTATTCGTCAAAGCAGACTACTACATTCAAGCGGGGATATTTATTTTGGCGGAAACTATGGGTTTGTAAAAGTTAAACCTAGTAACATAAACCTTATATCTGCAAAAAACAAAACTGTTGTTTCCGATTTTTTTGTGTTTGGAAAAAGTATTAGTCTAAAAAAGGCCATATCCAAACCTGTTTTTCTAATGGATACTATAACAATTAGTACTGCTGACAAAGTTATTGCCATTGAATTAACTACACCAAACTTTCTCTATCCGGAAAATATAAAATACAAATACAAACTTGAAGGACTTAATGATGATTTTATTGAACTTAGTAAAGAAGAGCATACAATTGGCTTTTCCAACCTGGGGTATGGTGAATATCACCTTATAATAAAATCATCAATGAAAGAGGATATATGGAGACAGGAACAAAAAATAATTACACTAATTGTAGAGCCCCGGATTTGGCAAACTACATGGTTTAAAATAACAAGTATATTATTAATTATATTCGTGGTATATTACGTTTATCGTAGAAGGTTAGTAAATATAAAGAGGCAAAACGAAAAACTTGACCTTTTAGTAAAACACAAAACAAAAGAGCTGAAAAAAAGCATGAATACCTTGTTTGAACAAAGGGAAAAATTAAAAGAAATAAATATTGAATTAGAAGAAAAACAGGAAGAAATTACACAACAAGCCGAAGAGGTAAATACCTTCTCAGAAAAATTAAGAGAATCAAATACCAACCTGGAAAAAAAGGTTAAAACAAGAACAAAAGAATTAAATATTGCTTTGGGTAAAGCAGAAGATTCACGTCGGTTAATTTCTGCATTCCTTGAGAATATGTCGCATGAAATTCGGACACCAATGAATGCCATATCTGGGTTTTCGCAATTAATTGTCCAACAAGACATTTCGGCAACACAAATGGCAGAATATGCAGAAATAATAATTAATAATGTTGATTCATTATTAGATTTAATTAATAATGTAATGGATGCTTCAAAATTGCATGCCGGCCAATATAAATTCTCAAACTCTATTTTTAATTTAAACAGCTTGTTTAAGTTAACTTATGATAAACTTGTTAATGAAAAAGGCTTAAAAAAAGAAGCTGTGGATTTTTCCTTGGCTTTAGCAAATAATGAAAAATTCATGCTTTCTTCGGATAAAAATGCTTTCACCCAAGTTATTTATAATTTAACTGAAAATGCCTTAAAATATACAGAAAAAGGAAGTGTAAAGTTCGGTTATAAGCTTAGAAGTAATAAAATTAAAACTGAGGAAGATTTTACTAACAGTTATTATGAAATAAATACAAAAAAAAAGGATTTAGAACTTGAAATATTTGCCAAAGATACAGGATCAGGCATTAGTGAAAAGGAACAACAAATCATTTTTGACTTATTTAGAAAACTTGAAAATAAGAAAGACAAACTTTATAGAGGCTCTGGCCTGGGTTTGGCAATTGTTAATAATTTATCGGTTAAACTACATGCAAAAATAAAGCTGAAAAGCGAAATTAATTCAGGTACGTATATATCGCTTACCATACCATTATATAAAATTTAATGACGCTAAAAATAATCAAACAAGAAGTAGATCTTAAATTAATGCTTTCTTAAAATAACATAAACCAGGGCATATTTTTGATGCTTTTAAAAAGATTGAACAAGACAAAAAGAAGCTTTTTAGGGGAACCGGCCTTGGACTAGCATTGGTTAAAAACTTGACAGACAAATTGTTTGCTAGCATCGACCTGAAAAGCCAACCAGATATCGGAACAAAAGTAACCATCACTATTCCCCTATCTCATAAATTATAAGTAGTTTTACCGCAATTGTATTAATTATTAGATTATTTTCTAACTTTCATGAATATCATCAGGTTAATAATTACCGGACTGTTAATTACAGTTTACTTCAATTCAATATCCCAGACACCAAGGCGTATAGTCTCTCTGGTTCCATCAATTACGAAACAACTATATGAGTTAGGTGTAGAAGATAAAATTGTTGGCTGCACAAATTATTGCCCGGGGAAAGACATAAAATCGGTTACGGTTGTGGCTTCTGCCATTAAAGTAAATATTGAAAAAACACTACTTTTAAAACCCGATCTTGTTCTTGCCTCAGCCCTGACCAGCCCTAAAACGCTTGAAACTTTTAAAAAACTGGGGGTGAAAACAATATGGTTTGATTATCCCAAATCATTCGAGGATCTATGTAAGCAATTTTTAGATTTAGGAAAAATTGTAGGAAAACAAAATCATTCAATAAAAATGGTCAATAGAGCAAAAGTACGCTTATCCACTATCAGGAACAAAATTCCACAAAATAATCCTTTGAAAATGTTCGTCCAAATTGGTGCTAACCCTTTGTTTGCAGCAATTGAAAACACCTTTATGGATGATTACATTAAATTTTCCGGGGGCACAAATATTATAAAAGGTTTAAAATCAGGGGCAGTTTCCAGAGAAAGTATTCTGTTAAAAAACCCGGAAGTAATATTTGTCATCACGATGGGCGTAGTTGGCAAACAGGAAAAAGAATTGTGGAAATCATACAAAAGCTTAAATGCAGCCAAAAGCAAACGTATTTTTATTATTGATGCAGATATTGCAAGTAGCCCTACACCAAAAACTTTCGTTGATGTTGTAGAAATAATGGTGGAATTGATTTATGATTAATTTAGTAATTGGTAATTAGTTAATTAGTAACTGGTTCTAATTACCAATCTCAAATAACTAATTGCTTTCTATAAAAATGCCTACAAAATATACTCGTTGGTTAATAATTCTGGTGCTATTGATTATAGCTGTTGCAGTTTCAATAACTGTTTCTATTTCGGTAGGGGAATTGTCTATTTCATTATTTGATATTCCTGAAATTTTAAAGAAAGGGGATTCAAGCATGGAGTATACCATTTTAAAGAAAATTCGCTTACCGCGAATATTTCTGGGATTTGCTGTGGGCGGTGCTTTAAGTCTTGCAGGTGCTATTTTACAAGGCATATATCGTAACCCATTGGTTGAACCTTATACACTGGGGATTTCTGGTGGGGCAGCATTGGGGGTTACAATTGCCATTGTTTTCGGACTTTCGGTTTCTTTAGGCGCTATTGTTTTACCTATTGCCGGATTTTTGGGTTCATTGCTGATTATTTTTGTGGTGTATACATTTAGTATCCAAAAAGGTAGATTAAACACAAACAATATGCTGCTTACAGGTGTAATGATTAGTTTTATTTCTTCATCTATTATGATGTTGTTAATGGCAATAACCTCATCTGAAAATATAGATGGTATTATCTTTTGGATAATGGGTTCACTGGATGAACCAAACGTTAATTTAATTAAATTTGCATTTATATCTTCATTAGCAGGACTAATATTTTCTTTATTTTTTGTGAAACAGCTTAATGCACTAAGGCTTGGTGAAGAAAAAGCAATGCATTTGGGTATTAATAGTGAGCTCGCTATTCGTATTCTTTTTATTGTTTCCTCATTGTTAACCGGTATTTCAGTTGCTGTTGCAGGTATAATTGGCTTTGTTGGATTAATAATACCACATTTAATGCGATTATTTGTAGGTAATGATTACCGCATACTTCTTCTAAGTTCTTTTTTGGGTGGTGGAGCTTTCCTTATTTTATGCGATACCCTGGCAAGAGTTGTGATTTCACCGAATGAATTGCCTGTTGGGGTGATTACCGGAATTATTGGCGGTGCTATTTTTGTGGTGGTTTTACGAAAAGTGAATGCGAAGATGTGAGGATTTGGAAATTGGAAGATTTGGAAGTGTGGGGATGACTTGCAAGGTTTGAGAAACCTGGAAAGTTTTGATAATTAATGAATGTGGAAATGTGAGGATGTGGAGATGTGAGGATTGGGGAATTGGGGAATTATTGTAAACAATAAATATAAACGCTAAAAAAATGAAATTATGGACAATAAGAATTTGATTGTTGGTTTAAGTTTTGATTTTGCTTTGGAAATTATTGAATATGCGGAATTGTTAGAAGAAAAACGTAAATATGTTATCGCTAAACAGCTTTTAAAGTCCGGAACTTCAATTGGTGCAAATATTCGGGAAGCTCAAAGTGCTGAAAGTAAAGCTGATTTCATTCACAAATTTAAAATCGCAGATAAAGAAGTAAGGGAAACTGAATATTGGCTTTTGCTCTGCCAAAAAGCGAAAAAATATCCAAATCCTGAGGCTTCAATCATGGAAAATTTAAAAAGTATTAACAATATTGTTTCAAAAATAATTATCACTTCAAAACGAAAAAAATAAGGAGATGTGGGGATGTGAAAATTTGAGGATGTGAAGATGTGGGAATTTGAGGATGTGAAGATGTGGGAATTTCCTAATTCTAATTTTCACATTTCCTAATTTTCTAATCTTCAAATCTTTTAACTCTACTATAACCTAAATACTGTTTCTAATTGCAAGATATCTTAAAAATAGAACAATTAACTTGTGGATATGAATCAAAATTCAATATTCGTGATATTTCATTTTCAATAAAGAAAGGAACTTTCACCGGTATTATTGGCCCTAATGGTTCTGGAAAAACAACACTTTTTAGGGGAATTACAGGCTCTTTAAAGCTCAAAGAAGGCAGAATGCTACTAAACGGTAAAAACCTCGCCAAATTCGATTATAAAAAGAAAGCACAAAACATTGCTATTGTTACCCAAAATATTGAAGCAAGTTTTATTACAGTTGAGGATTATGTATTAATGGGCCGCCTACCCTACCATAGCCGCTTTACATTTTTTGAAAGTAATAAGGATTATGATATTGCGTATAAATACATGAAGCTTACCAACACATTTCACCTAAAAAATAAGTTTATGACCGAACTTAGTGGT
>JBDLJL010000150.1:0-11716 GCA_039714415.1 Bacteroidota bacterium | reverse complement strand
CCATTCAGGGTTCACATTGCTATTCCTTATGTACCATGGGTTTTACCCATGGTTATTCAAATTTAACCACTTCGTGGTTATTATTACAGTTAAAATATTAAAAAATCCTGAAAGGATTTAATATAAATAACCGCAGGTGTAACCCGTGGTATGATAATAATAGCTGACACAACACTGAAAGTGTTGAATATTCAGTATTTTTAAACCCAATTGCCCTGGTGTCACAGACTTTAATAAGTTCAGGAATTATTTCTTATTTACCAACCTAACCCCTACCAAAATAACACCAATAGAAAGAAGTTGATAAAAACTAATTTGTTCTCCATCTAATAAACCCCATAATATGGCAACGATTGGTATAAGGTATGTTACTGAGGCTGCAAATAGAGCTGTGGTATGTTTAATCAGGTAATTAAACATGATTGTTGCAATAATAGAGCTTAATACTGCCAGCAAAAATATGTAACTTAAATTTTGAATGTAATCAGGTGTACTTAGGGCAAATGAATAATCGGAATTAAAAAGATATATACCTGCAAAAGGCCCAATAAAGAAAAAGGCAAAGGCCACAATTGAAACACCATCTAAATCTGACAGGTTTTGTTTTATTTCATTCACACTAAATCCATAACAAATAGTTGCCAACAGTATGAATAGAGGATAAAAACTCTCAGTCGAAAAAGTTGTATTTGAATTAATCAAAATAAGGCTTGAAGCCCCAATTAAACCTAGAAAAACCCCAGAAATGTTTTTGCTTTTTGCATGTACTCGATAAAATAAATAACCGATAATTAAGGCAAACATTGGAACCATTGAGTTAAGCATACCTGCTAAAGAGCTGCTGACCTGGGTTTGTGCTTTAGTAAAAAGAAATGAAGGTATGCCGTTGCCAATGAAACCAACCAACAATAAGGGTTTAAAGTGTCTTTTTTTTAGTTTTTTAAATCGTTGTATGGCAAATGGAAGTAAAAAAATAAATGAAATAAAAACCCTGAAAGCTGCAACTTGCATATCTGTAAATGATTCAAGCCCCCGCTTAATAAAAATGAATGAACTACCCCAGATCAGAGCTAAAACTGATAAGCTTAACCACTGCCAGCTTTTTTTGCTTAAGTTTATTGTAAGTTCCATAAATAAGTATAAAAAAATCCCGGAAAAACTCATTAAATAAAGAGCCTGACCGGGACTATTACTTAAAAGTCCTTATTTAACTCTTGTCTTTATCTGGATTTCTATGGTAAATTTTATTTTCTAAATATTCCTGAATTGCAATTAAGGTTGATTTTGGTAATCTCTCATAGAATTTAGAGATTTCTATCTGTTCCCTATTCTCAAAAATTTCTTCCAGGTTATCGGTATAAGAGGCAAACTCTTCAAGCTTTTTATTAAGCTCTTCTTTTATTTCAGTGCTAATCTGATTTGATCGTTTCCCAATAATTGCTAATGTTTCATAAATATTAAGAGTTTCATGATCAAGATCAATTTGATTTCTGGTGATAGTAGATGATGCTGCGTTAGTTTTCTTATAATTCATCTGAAAAAGTATTTTTAATTTAAAAAATCAAGTTTTTTGTTAATATCATCATTTATTTTAGTCAATTCCTTCATGTATTCACTTTCAGGATACGCTCTGATAAAATTTTTGTAATCTTTTAACGCTTCATTAAGGCGGTTAACAGTTTTTCCATAAGCCGAATGAATTGCGTAAGTATAATCTGATTTAGTGATAAGATACATCATTCTTTCTCTATATTCTGAATCAGGAAAAATCTCTAAACTGCTTTTTAACGCCACCGCAGCAGCTTTATATTGACCAATTTTGTAATAAAGCATTGCATTTTCAAATGATTTTTTTTGAAGCTTTATTGTCAGGTCATTAATTAGTTCATTGCACTCTTCAACTCGTTCACTTTCAGGATACCTGCCCAGGTACAGTTCAAGTTCATTCAACGCCTGGAGTGTGCTTTCTTGTGCTAATGTTGATTTTGGCGAATCCAAATAATAACAATATGCACTCATAAAAGAAGACTCTTCCGTGTATTTACTGTTTGGGAATGAGCTAACAAATTTTCGGAAATAATGTCCGGCCAAAATGTAGTTTTTTAAATGATAATTACAATAAGCGTAGTAATAGGAAATTTCTTCACCTTTTTCTGTGCCCCTGTATATTGGAATTAATTGTTCATAAAGGGTCAATGCTTTTGCATAATCACCTTTTTCATAATACTCTTTTGCTGTTTCGAATTTTGCTTTGTTGTCACTACTTTTTAGCAGCTTCTGATATTTACATGAAGTTGAAAAAACAGATAATGATATGATAATAAGCAAATATTTGACTTTTAGGCTCATATGTTTTATATATACTTAATTTAACAATTAAAAAATCCTATTAGCTTGAAAATAATTAAGCGGACAAAGATAACATAAAATTCTTTAACTTAACGGATTATTAGGGGATTTATTTTATTCTCAGTATTAATTTTGAATTAGTAATTTCTTAGGGCAGAATACCTTATATAACCATTTTGTATTATCGTCATTACCTTTTACTTTTACCGTGATTAAACTATCAGTGCTGTTAAAACTAACATGAAGGTTTTTAAGGCCTTTTATCATTTTATTACTACTGTAAATGAGCTTTTCTTCAGAAATGCTGTACGCAGGTCCATTATATATGTCAATTTGATCGGGTAAGTCGAACATATTATAAAATAATTTAAACCGACCTTTTTCCATACCCATATGAAATGTCCTGTAAGTAGTTTTAAATCCTGCTGGTTCAGTAAGTGAGCCACAGCTAAGATAACTTTCACCAAGATCTACAGAGTCGTTTTTTGTAATAAAAACCGTATTGTTTTCATCATGGACAAACTTTGTGATGCTTTCATAATAACCCATCAATGATGTTTTAATTTCCACAGGAACCTTTTTTGCAGTTGCTTTAAAGCTTACCTGGCCCAGATTGTCTGAAAATTTTGTATGGATACTGTCCTTGTATACCAACTCAACTTTAGCATTTTTTAGGGTTTTGTGTTGCCTTTTGTCTTTTACCGATATTTGATAATTCCTGATTATAATAGTATCCTTAATTATTTTTTCAGGTTCAACTTTCTTTTCTGTTCTTTTAAATGAATTAATGTCCACTTTATTAAATAAAACAGCTATTCCCACAATAATAACTAATGGAATTAGCCATAATATAAGATTTCCATTACCTGTTTTAAGTGTAATTTGCTGAGTTTCATTATCAGCTTTGCAAATAAATTCTGCTTCTGTTTTATTTCCCCTAACATCAACAGAAGCTTTTATTTTACTACCAATTAAAATGTCATCTATTAGAATTTCACCATTTAGGTTTGTGTATTTATTCCTTGTTTTTTCATCATACTCCAAATTAATAATTGCATTAGGAATCGGTTCAGATTTTGAATTTACAAGCTTTAATTTCATCCTTACCTGAGCGTCATAATTCTCATTTTCCTGTCCAAAAGGAGTTTGTTTCTCACCGTGAATAATATATTCATCAATTTCTTTGTCAAATTTGAATTTATGCCAGGGTAACGATTTTCCAAACATTAGCTGTTTACATTCAACTTGTGCACTAATTTTTATCTCTTTAATGCCAATACGCCCTTCATTATCGGTAACTGCTTCGAATTCTTTTTTTTCATATTTAAATCTCAGGTCTGAATTTCTAATAGCATGGCCATTTTTATCAACCAGTTTGAAATTCATTATCGCTTTTTCAAATAGTTTGTCAGCAACATAAAAGTATTGTGCTTTATCTCTTTCACACTGGTAATATTCAGTGTTTTCTTCTTTACCTTTAAAAAGTTGGAAGGCTTTAACTTTTGTTTTTAACGGGATGTTTTTTAAAATGATTTGACCGGTGCTATTAGTCTGTGCTTCAATTAGTTTTTCGTTATATTCAAAATGTATGTTTAAATCTGTTGCAGCTTCACCGTTTTGTTTTGCAACAACAAATATCATATCTGCGGTTGGGTGCTCAAAAGTAATTGATAATTCCCCGTCTTCAATAAATTCAAAAAATTTCCTATTCTTTTTATTTAAATAACATCTTATATTAGTGCCTTCTTCAATACCTGAGAGTTCAATGATTCCATTAGCGTTCGTTTTTATTATTTCACTATGGTTATTAAACTCAAAAAATACCTCGTGGTCATCTAACAGATCACCATTTTTATCAATAAATGAAAGAATCATTAGTTTCGCATATTAAATTTCCTGCAAATTTGATAAAATATATGTAAAGATGAAACAAACATGATGAAAATAATTATTAACATGATGAAAATGGTTATTTTTATCATGTGGTAACATCTGGCAATAGAAATAGGATGAAAAACATACAGATGAAACTACATATGTGAATTATTTTTAGAATTTAACTTTATTTATAAATTAATTGTAAAAAAATGAAAAAGCTTTTCTAATTTAAATAGAAAAGCTTTTTCAAATTGTTAAAAGACAATAAAGCTCGAATAGGTCTAAATATTTTTTTGTTTTAAGCTACTCATCATTGTTCTTGGTTGTTTTTTTCTCAAACAGGTGGTTGGCGACTAAACTTGTACCTGCAAACAGAAAAATCATGGAAAAGTATGCAGTTGGCTCTTCTAATGAGGTGTTGACAGCTATTATGTTTCCAAATAAGATCCCCAGACCTATACCAATAGTAAACATACCCCATTTTAATGTTTGGAATGGTTTTGCTTTAGATTTGAACATTTCTGCACTAGCACCTTTTTCAATTAATGCCATTCTTTCTTTGTTTCTTGTTGATAGAAATAAGTATACTATTAAAACCATACTTGCAAAAACAACAATCGGTACTACAATATCTTCATTCATTTTGTTTAATTTTAAATTTATAATTTGTTTGTCACTTCGTTTGACGCTATGAGTTTTAATTAGGTTACAAAAATTGAAAAAAAAATAAAAATAAGTGATTTAATAGTAACGAAAAGGCTGATTAGAACTTAGCCTTTGCCTTAGCCTTTGCCTTAGCCTTGTTTATTGTCTTCTAATAAATATTTCGTAAATTGTAACCTGTTTACTCTTTATGTCGTCTAAAAGGATACAATGGATAAAATTGATGACCAGTATTATATTCAGAAAGTAAAAGCAGGACAGGCAGATGCTTTCAGGTTTCTTGTAGAAAGACATAAAACAATAGTATTTAATATAGTTTTGCAGATAACAAGAAATAATGAAGACACGGAAGAAGTAGCGCAGGATGTATTTTTAAAGGCATACCAGTCATTAGGAAGCTTTAAAGGCGACTCAAAATTCTCAACTTGGTTGTATAGAATTGCCTACAATATGGCCATATCGAAAATTCGAAAAAAAAAGATACCTGTTAGTAATATAGATGATTTTGAGTTGGCAGATGATGAAATAAAACAAGTTTATGATGATTTTGAGAGTGTTGAAAACCTGGATAAGAAAAAATACCTTAAAAAGGCCATTGACCAACTTTCACCTGAAGACTCAATGATAATTACACTTTTTTATCTAAATGAACATTCAATTGAAGAAATTAGTGAACTTACTGATATGGGGAAATCAAATGTGAAAGTGCGCCTGTACAGGGCAAGAAAAAAAATGTTTGAATACCTTAGTAAATTGCCCATAAGGGAAATGATATAATTAACCTTTTAAAACAGAGGTGATGGAAGAAAAAGAAAAGAATAATATAGATAAATATACCGCAAAAATTCTGAAACATCTGGAATTGGAAAAACCACCAATCGATTTTACTGAAAATATAATGGAAAAAATATTGTTGGAAAAAACTGAGGCTAAAAAAATAGAAGCATTCGGCACAAAAAATTTTTTCATGATTTTTCTGATTGTTTTTATTTCAATTTTATTATTAGCAGTATTTTTACCTGCCGGTGATTATTCAATGCCTGAAAGTTTCAATTCAGCAAAAGATCTTCTTAGTCAATTTCAAATTGATTTTTCATTTATTTCCAATCCCATTTTTTTAGTAATGAAAGATAATATTTTACTGAAAGTTTTGCCTTTGGCTATAATTACCCTTATTATCTTTGAAAGAATACTATTAAAATATAGTGATTCCTGGAAGGTGTAGGTTCAGGGACCCTAACCTTTTGCAGTTTTATATGTTGCAATTCTACTTTACCGGATGAATTAATCTTTGTGTTGCGAGTTGCAGGTTACGGGTTAATTAACTGACTTGAAATTTGCAACCCATAACTTATATGTAACAATCTATTCTGCGAATAAAATCTATAACAAGCTGATTGACATGTGTCGGGGCGGGAGCTCTGTAATGTTAATTCGGAATCGTACTGCTAGATACTACTAAATAAAAAAACCTGATATTAATTTATCAGGTTTTTTTATTATTAAAATGGTAAATCGTTACCCTCTTCCTCCGGTGGAATATCATTTATGCTAGGGGGGGGTATATTATTGATGTTTTGATTAGAACTAGTATTTGAACCTTTAATAATTTTCCATGCCCTCAAATCGGTATACCAGCGTTCATTATATTCTCTTGATTCAATATTAAAACTGACTGTAACTTCGTCACCTTGAAGAAGCTGCTTTATATTCGCAGTTTTGTCACCCCAGGCAGAAAAGCAAGCCTTTTTAGGGTATTGATCCATAGTTTCAATAACAAACTCCTGTTTTACCCATTCACCATTCTTCCCTTGTCCTCTCTGTTCCGGAAGAATTTTAATTATTTTACCTGTGATTTCTAAACTCATTACGATTCGCTAATTAAAATTTTTTCAATTTTGTCACCTTCTACAATCTGGTCGATAACTTCAAGACCTTCATGAACCTTACCAAAACAAGTATGATTTCCATCAAGGTGTGCTGTGTTAGCACGGCTATGACATATAAAAAACTGCGAACCACCTGTATCCCGGCCTGCATGGGCCATTGATAATACACCACGGTCATGATATTGATTCTCACCGTCCAATTCACATTTAATATTATATCCTGGTCCACCTGCACCAGTTCCATCCGGGCATCCTCCCTGGATAACAAAATCAGGTATTACCCTGTGAAATGTTAAGCCATCATAAAAGCCTGATTCAGCAAGCTTAATAAAATTAGCAACGGTCCCGGGGGCATCATTTTCGTAAAAATTTACTTTCATTGTGCCCTTTTCTGTTTGAATTTCTGCTGTCTTCATGTTTATGCTATTAACTTTTAAATAACTTATTTTAAACAAAATCAGAGACGTTGCATTGCAACGTCTCTCTACTGATTTATTTCTTAGGAGTAACTATTTCAAGTAATTCCATCTCAAATATTAAAGCCATATTGGGTTCAATCACACCACCTGGTCTTACCTGTGTGCCATATCCTAATTCAGTTGGAATATATACCATGTATTTTGAACCAACAGGCATTAGTTGCAGAGCTTCAGTCCATCCTTTAATAATTCGTCCTTTCACTTTTGTTTCAAAAGGTTTTCCTTTATCAACAGAGCTGTCAAATTTAGTTCCGTCAATTAATGTACCTGTATAATGAACTTTTACTGTACTTGAGTCATTTGGCATTGGACCTTCACCTTTTGTGATAACTTTGTATTGTAAGCCAGATTCTGTGGTAACAACTCCATCTTTGGTTTTGTTGTCTGCAAGAAATTTTTCACCTTCTTCTTTGTTTGTTTGAAGTTTTTGTATCTGTAATTTTTGAAAAAATGCCTGCAATTTTGCCTGGCCATCTTCAGCACTAATTAATGTGCTGTCACCACCCATTGCTTGTGTCATTCCACTTGCAAGTGTTTGAATGTTAATCTTATCAAGACCATCCCTTTTTATGTTTTTTCCAATAACTACACCTAATGCATAACTTACGGAATCTAATTCATTGTTTAATTCTGCATCGCCGCCTATTGAACCTGTAGCTCCATTATTGCATGCAGCAAAACTAATTAATGCAATTGCTAATACTAAATAAGAAAAATGTTTCATTGTTTATTTTTTATTTGTTTTTAAATGTAAAAATTTTGACAAAAATAGAAGTGTTTTTTATAAATTCAAAGTTTATTTTTCTATAGAAATCAACTCAATATCAAAAATTAGTGTGGCATTTGGTGGAATAACACCGCCAGCACCTCTTGAACCATAAGCGAGATACGCAGGGATAAATAATTTCCACTTTGCACCTTCTTTCATAAGTAATAATGCTTCAGTCCAGCCTTTTATCACACCAGTTACAGGAAAAGTAATAGGCTCGCCGCGATCATAAGAGCTATCAAATACATTGCCGTTAATTAAAGTACCACGGTAATGTGTTTTTACCTGGTCATTAAGTGTAGGTGTAGCACCGGTACCTTTTTCAAGAACCAAATACTGAAGACCACTTTCTAAAGTTGTAACTCCTTCTTTTTTTTCATTTTCTTCCAGGAATTTTTTTCCTTCTTCTTGGTTTTTTTGAGCTGTCATATCATTTTTTTTAGTAAAAAAGTTATTAAGTATTTTATTTGCCTGGGCAGCATCCAATATTAATGCCTTTTGAGTCAAAACACTTTCAAAAGCCTTGCTGAAAACTTTTGAGTTGATATCTTTTAATCCTTCATTTTTAAATTTTGTAGCCAGACTTACCGCAATTGCATAGCTTACCGAATCCATTTTGTTGGTAAGTTTTACAGTTTCTTGTGCAGAAATAATATATGGCATAAAGCTTAAAAATAATGCTAATATTTTGATTTTCATATGTTAATGGTTTTAAAATTGTTTTTGATGACAAGGTTATCAAAAAAAAAGAAAAACCAGTAATTAACCGGTTTTTCCATTACCTCAAATTTATTTTTCTATTTAAGGTTTACACTATTATAGGTCTTCATCTAAATCAAAATCAATTGGGCTTTTATCTGTACCAAAATTAAGTGGCATTGAAAAACCAATATATGGCGATACATAATTGTTCGCTTTATATTCACCTGTTTCTTTATTAAGTACCCATGTCCATCTATAGTCTAAACCAATATTTAGAAACTTATACATTTTGTATGCAACTCTTACGGTTGCTAATGCACCATCTTTATCAAAAACATCACTTAAAGAAACCAGGTTGCTTTTCATATATTGCCCGGTAATCATGAATTTTTCAAACATTTTAGAAGCATCAAAATTTAACAAAACAGTGGCAGGTGCTGTTTCACTAACTTTATCCGGGATCATTAACGAACCGCCCAGTAATACCTTTTCCATAAAAACCCCGGTTAATGAACCATAAATGCCCTTTTTTCCATCAGTTTGTGCCAGGTTAATTAACTTAGCATCCTTGTCTATCTCATAGCCAACATTATAAAATTGAGGCATAAAGAATTCTGTAAACCAAAGCCTTTCAATTCTGGCTTGTAATTGAAGTGTTTTCATTCCAAAATTAAACCTGAAATCTGCACCAATACTAAACCCATTTCCACTATTGTAATTGTTTGTTCCTGCAACATCGTTACTTGCAATTAATGGGTTATCGCTGTCAAGTCCGGTTCCTTTCAAACTATCAGCAAGATTGTTTAAAGTGTCTTGCAACAAAGAAGACGTGTTTTTTAATAATTTACCATACTGAGCATAAACTTTTAACTGCATAAAAGACCTGTTAATCGGAATTACGCCCATATCTACGGACCATGCTTTTTGACCAGCCACAATATATTTATTTTGTCTTGAAGTAGTATCTGTTAAGCCGATAGATGTATTGTCATGGTCAGTAACATATGAAAATCCAATATCAGCCGTTTTAAGAATTGGTATTTTTGTCATTCCCAGTGGTTTAACGTAGGGCCTGATTGCAAATAAGTTTTTAGATGTCGGGTCAAAATCACTATACAAGCCTTCAACTCCAAAGAAATTTTTGACTAAAACATCAAATGTCGCACCTATTTTTCTTTTATCAAAACTGATTACGTTGGTATAATTATCTAACAAAATACCATATCCAATGTACGAACCAGTTAAAGAACCTACCCTTGCATAAAACGGGTCCCGTTTTTTTACACCGTATCGTACATAATCAATAATACGTGCCAATCCAATACCGTCCTGAAACTCATCCTTTCTAAAACTCCAGTCAGTTGTACTAAACATGATTGGTATATTTAGTCCAACACCAAATTTTCCAAAATTAAAATCAGGTTTTAATCTCATCCCAACAAATCCTTCATCACCAATTTTAGAATAGCCAAATAGAGCGCCTATGGAACTTTCTTTATCTAAACCGCCAGATGAAAAGTCAAAGTTTTCAAATTCGCCTAATTCATCAGTTAATCCTTCCGTAATCTCTTCCGTTTCTTCTTGCGCTTTTGCTTGAAAGTTGGTTGCGACAATAAATAAAAAGGCAAGAAAGAAGTAATAAATATTCATTTTTCTCATAATTATTTGATTTGATTAATGTATTTTCTTTAATTATTAACGTATACTTTTAAAAATTATTCATTCTAAACTAAATAATAGACAATTAAATTGTGAAAAAGGTTTCAATTTAACACAAGAGAGTTGTTAAATGGTTTATAATCAGTCAATATAAACTTCAAGCAACTTTGCTTTGCCTTTTGGAATAAGGTCAATATTTTTTAATACCGATGGTAACAAGACCGTTTCACCAAAGTTTATTTTTTCAACATCATTTTGGTTGTATTTGATTTCAAAATTACCCTGGACACATATGAAAATTACGAAAGAGTCAATCAAATTGTAATCTTTACTTACAGGTGTTTCGAACTCCAGGATATTGGTAGTGAAGTATGGGCATTTTAAAATATTAGCGGTTTTGTCCAGTTTCCACTCATAGTCTGTTTTGTAGTTTTTATATACATTAAAGTCAATTACATCAAGTGCCAAATCCGTATGTAATTCACGTGGTTTACCATCATCACCCAAACGTCCCCAATCATAAATTCGATAAGTGAGGTCTGATGTTTGTTGTATTTCTGTCAATAGAATATCTGGTCCAATGGCATGTACCCGACCTGGTGGTATAAAAAACACATCACCTTCGGTCACTTTTTCAACATTTAAAATGTTTTTTAAGTTAGCAGAGTTTAGAGCTGATATATATTCACCTTTGCTTATTTCTTTCGAGAAACCGGTTGTAAGTTCAGCACCTTCATCAGCCTGAAGTATATACCACATTTCTGTTTTACCATAAGCCTGATGGTTCTCTTTTGCATAGCTGTCATCAGGATGAACCTGAATGGAAAGGTCATCACTGGCATCAATAAATTTGATTAACAATGGGAATTCATTTCCAAATTGTTCATAAATTTTATCACCCACGAGGTCTCCCATATATACTTCAATGACTTCGTTCAAATTGTTCCCTGCTAAAAAGCCATTGGAAGCAATCGATATATTGTCTTCAACCCCAGACATTTCCCAGCTTTCGCCAATTTTATTTTGCTTAGCGCTACTTTTCCCAAGTATGTTTTGAAGTTTTCCCCCGCCCCATATCTTTTCTTTTAAAATGGGTTTAAATTTTATAGGGTATAAATTTTCCATATGATTGTGTAAAAAGTTTTGATGTATCCAAAATTAAACTAAAAGTACATAAGTGCAAATAATTTCTTATGAAGAGTTAAGCTAACGAGCTTTCGGTATTAAATTTGATTACAGAATATTATTAATCGTGAATAAGTAATTTTTATCTTTTATATAAGAATTATTATATTTGATGTTTATTGATTGTTTTGTTTACTTACTTT
>JBDLJL010000149.1:0-11978 GCA_039714415.1 Bacteroidota bacterium | reverse complement strand
TCAGGAAATCGGTTTTCACGTGTTACCGGGTCACGGTCTGCCATAATTGCACCAAGTTCTACTCCACGTACGCCGGCTTCTTTGTATAATTCAATAGCCAAAGCTTGTGCAGGGAATTCTTCCCTCGGAATATGTGGTAAAAATTTTAATACATCTATGAATATTGCATGACCACCAATAGGTTCTTGTACCGGAACACCAAATTCTTTAAGTTTGTTTCCAAGGTAGGCCACTTGTTTAATCCTTGTATCCAAAAAGTCAAATTCAGTAGCTTCGTTTAAACCTTGAGCTAAAGCATTCATGTCACGCCCGGACATACCGCCATAAGTAATAAAACCTTCGTAAAGGATGTTGAATACACTAGCCTCTTTGAATAATTCTTCGCTACGCATGGCAATAAAACCACCCATGTTTACAATTGCATCTTTCTTGCTCGACATAGTCATAGCATCCGCATAAGTATACATTTCTTTAACAATTTCCTTTATTGTTTTATCTGCATATCCTTTTTCACGAATTTTTATAAAATAGGCATTTTCAGCAAAACGTGCCGAATCAAAAACGGTTTTTAATCCATAGCTGTCAGCTAAGGTTCTAACATCCTTAAGGTTTTGCATAGAAACCGGCTGCCCGCCAGCCGTATTATTTGTTACAGTTACAATTATAAAAGGTATTTGTTCTTTGGGATAATCCTGTAATACTTTTTCCAGTTTACTGATATCAACATTTCCTTTAAAAGGGTGAATGGCAGTTGTGTCAAAAGCCTCATCAATTGTGCAATCTATTGCAGTTGCTTTTCTAATTTCAATGTGACCTTTTGTGGTATCGAAATGTGAATTTCCGGGAACAATGTCACCTTCTTTTACAAGTGCCGAAAAAAGAACGTTTTCAGCTGCTCTTCCTTGGTGCGTAGGTAAGAAATAATCAAAACCAAGAATGTTTTTAATGGCATTTTTCATCTTGTAATAAGAAGATGCTCCAGCATAACTCTCGTCACCCAGCATTAATTCTGACCATTGACGATCACTCATAGCGCCTGTTCCTGAATCGGTTAATAAGTCAACAAAAACTTGTTCACTTTTTAGGTTAAACAGATTGTATTTTGCTTCTTTAATCCATTTCTCGCGATCTTTTCTTGTACTTTTTTTAATGGGTTCAACCATCTTTATTTTGAAACTTTCTGCAAATGGGAGTTCCATAGTGATATGATTTTAATTAAAATTACAGACTTCGTCTGTTTTAATAAAGTAAATTGTTAAATTTTTAATCCTCAACCTGATAAGGCTTACTAATAATTTTCCATTGTTATTAAAAATGGCTATAAAAAATTGATTTTAACAATTTTGGATTATTCAGATTAAGCTATTGGTATTAGTAGCCTAGGGAAGTAAATGAGTCTCTCTTTTTTAGCTTGGTAAACCTGTATTTTTGTTTATAGATAAGCAAATGCATACTATATAATTTAAATTTTCAGCGAAAATATAAAAAAATGCAATAATAATGATAAGATTTTCATGAATCATGATAAATTTCAAAAAAATGTTATTTTTGTTTTGATAAAAATTAATCAATATGTATCGTTTCTGGGGGTTGATTTTCTTTTTTATATATTCTTTTGTTTTATCTGCTCAGACGGATTCTTCTCTTATTGTATCTGAAAATGTTTTTTTATTTCAGATCAATGATACTACCTATTCTTTTCAACAGGACAGTACTCAGGAATTGTGGTTTCTGGACAATTCTGCAAATAGTTGGGAGTTAAGCCATTCTACAGAAATAAGAGCTTTTTATAATAACTCGTTCCGTTTATGGTTGCAGGGGAAATCAGTAAGTCTTTGGGAATATGACAAAGTTATTAACGATTGGAAACTTACAAAATCATTTTTTCCGGAAGTGAAAAAACTGAATGATACTATTAGTTTCATTTCAATTAATGATACCACCAAACTTGTAACAATAAAAGAACAGAAATACAATTTTAAAACAACTGATGATGTGTTTTTTTGGCAAAAGAATGAAAATTATCCATCCTATGTTGTTAATGATACAGTACAACTTTGGAAAATTAATGATACAACAAACTTGTGGACTTACCAGGATTCTTCTGTATTATGGTATCTGAATAGTGAACCGAAAATATGGAAATTGAGTAATTCAACAATTGTTTGGACCTTAGACAATGAAACAGAATTTTGGAAATCAGGAAATAAATATAATATCTGGCAAAGAAATGAAAAAACAGAGGAGTGGGAAAAAAGTAAAAAATTGCCCTTACATTATCTTGATCCCGTTGATATATGGCGGGTTAATGAAAGTCTAATGGTTTGGGTTCGAAATGATTCCGTACAATTATGGCAAGCAAATAAAAGAAAGAAAATCTGGCAAGCAGGTGACTCAGTATTGATTTGGAAAGTACCACCACCACTGATAGATACCATAAAACCTGATACGGTCATTATCCCTGAAAAGAAAGTGAAAAAAGCTCAGCTGATGGACTTTGAAGATGTTAAAATATGGTCTGTTAACGATACGGTTAAAGTTTGGGATCAGAAAAGCCATAAAGAACTTTTATTCTTAAACAGGACTGCCCAATTGTGGAAAATAAATGATAGTTCAGTAGTATGGAATATAAACCATAAATCAAAAATTAGTTTTATGGCTGATACTATCGTCTTGTGGGAAAAAAATGACTCAACATTTGAATGGAAGCCAATATTGGACAAATCTGACATGCAAATTTCAGACAGCTTGAGGGTTTTTGATGTAAATGATTCTATTCGATTTTCAGTGTGGCGTGATTCAACCAATATGTGGAATCGTAATGTTTCCACAAATATTTCTACCCTAAGTAACCTGGAACAACATATTATGCTAAATGACTCCACAGAATTGTGGGAACCTAATGATTCAACAAAGCTTTGGATAGATAAATACTCGGAAAGCGGCGATATATGGCATAGGAATAAAGATGTTAATATCTTAAATATCAATGATTCTACTAAGATATGGCAAATTAATGAACAGGTACGACTTTCAATTATTAATAACCGACTGAAAGTGTGGTCTCAGGGTGGAAATGAACCATCATTTCCCTGGAAAGAGTTAAACAAAACTAAAGTTAACATAAATGATACCATCCGGATATGGCAAATTGACCCTGAAACCATTATTTGGGAAACAAAACATAAAATTGAAGTTTGGAACCTGAATCCTGAAGTTAAGCTTTTTCGTTTGAATGATACCAGTCTGGTATGGACATTTAGTGCAAATTACCAGGCTCGAAAGCTAAAAAAACCAAATTACTGGTCTTACGGTGGAACTGGGAAAATGAATATATCACAGGTTTATCTTGATAACTGGATTAAAGGTGGTGAAAGCAGTATTTCTATGCTTTTTATCATTAATTTAATGGCAAATTATAACAAACGAAAAGTAAAGTGGGATAATGAATTTGAATATCGATTCGGCTTATTAAAATCGGGGGAAAACCCAATGAGAAAGAATAATGACAAGATAAAACTTCAATCCGGTTTTAACTACTATGCTGTTGATAAGTGGTATTATAGCTTTTCATCAAGTGTTCAAACACAAATATTTAATGGCTATAAATATCCTACAGATACAACTTCTGTACTGGTTTCTACTTTTTCCGGGCCTTTATATACTACATTGGCACTGGGTATGAATTATTTCCCTTTGCCACAACTCTCGGTTTTTTTTTCTCCGCTAACACAGAGATTAGTCTATGTTAACGATACTACAATTATTGATCAAACCCGTTATGGGGTGGATGCAGACAAAAATAGCAAAAATGAACCCGGTGCAATTATAAAAACGGTTTTGAATTGGAACCTGAATAAAAATATTCATTTATTAAATAAGCTTGATTTTTTTACCAGTTATAATAATAATCCGGAAAAAATTGATGTAGATTGGGAACTTACTTTAACTTTTAAACTAACCAATCTAATTAATACTACCTTGAGTACACATTTAATTTACGACCATGATGTTGCTATTCCCAAGTATAATGATCTGGGCGAAAAGATAGGTGAGGGGCCTGCTGTTCAATTTAAAGAGGTTTTGAGTATCGGGCTGTTTTATAAGTTGTAATTTATATAGAAAAATATTCGAAAGTATTAATGGGCTTAATTTAATCTTTGAAGTAGTTTTATTCTATTCATTTGATTTTCTTATCATTAAATCTAAAAAAGTCGGTAAATGATCGCTATATCCACCATGATATTTATAGCCAATATAAGTCCTGTTTGTTTTATATCCGCTATAATTATCATCAATTTCCAATAAAAAACCGGCATTATAAATATGAATATCTTTAACCGTAGTATATATTGAATTTGTTTTAGACAACAATGAGCCTGATATAATAAATTGATCAAGTGTTGCCCATTTACCTTCGTGCTTATGTGTTCCAACTCCTTTATTATTTTGTAAATAGGCACTCAAATTATACAAATGGCCTGCTTGTATTTTAGATAAATCTTTTTTAGCCTGAAGGTTCGAACTAAGGCTTTTATTTTCGGGATAATCATTAAAGTCACCCATAATAATAATGTTTGCATGTAAATTTGCTCTAAAAATAGAATCAGTTTCTTTTTTTAAAACAGAAGCTGTAAACATTCGTTTTCTTTCCGTTTCTAACTGACCTCCCCATCGTGATGGCCAATGGTTTACAAATACATGAAGTGTATCCTTTAGTTTAGTTCTCCCTTTAACATATAAAATATCACGTGTTGTTGATTCAGGTGAAAATGGGTACTGGATTTTAATGGGTTTATAGCTAATTGGAATAAATTGGTTTTTCCGATAGAGTAAGGCAACATCAATTCCTCTTCTGTCAGGTGATTCTTTATGAATAATTCGGTAGTTTAACTTTTTCAAGGGGGAGTATTGAATAAGATCATTTAAAACATCCCGGTTTTCTATTTCGCATAAGCCAATAATTTCAGGTGGGTACCAACCACCTATGGCTACAATCACTTGCGAAATATGCTTTTGTTTTTGGTAATACCTGCCTTTAGTCCAGTATTTTCCTTTATCAGGAAGAAATTCATCATCATTTTTTATACTGTCATTATATGTATCAAATAAATTTTCAACATTATAGAATAAAATTCTTATGTTGCGCTGTTTTAGTATAGCTGAATCAGGAAAATAGCTTCCTGTTTGTCCAGAAACGTTTGTATTAATGATAAACAAAAAAACGATGATATATTTCCCGTAATGCATGGTATTTACTATTCAACTTGAAAAAAACAAAATAAATTATCGCCCTAAAATTAATAAATATTTAATATGGTTTAGATGTATTGTATTTTGATATTTTTTTTATTGTAATTCAAATTATATATTTGCATTACTAATTAGAGATTATTTGAAAGAATATTTATAAAAATTGTCCCGGTTATTGGGGTAGATATTGGTAATTAAAAACAATTAAATTTATACAAATGAAACAAAAAACTTTATCACTATTGGCAAGTATGCTTTTTGCAGCTACGTTTTCTGTAATGATAATCAGTTGTGGTAGTGGATCTGATGATCAACAAAATGATGAGAGTGACTCAATTGTAGAAACAACGGTTATGGAGAAAGCTGATAAATTGGTTTATCCCCTTCCTACTCCGCTAGAAGTTACTGAAATGCTTAACAGAGCTGGTGCTGCGTACATCCTGGATATTGCCAACAGTCCTGAAAACGTGGCTAAATATTTTACAGAAATGTCGAAAGCTCTGAATTTAGGAGTTTATGGTGCTGATTTAAGTTATGCAAGTACTTATAATAAAACACAGGAAACAAATAATTATTTGGCCTGTACTATTACACTTCGTGATGGTTTGGCAATAGAAACTCCCTATAATGCTGGATTACTTGAAAGAGTTGAAGCTAATATTGACAATAAAGATTCTATTTATAATATATTGACAACATCATTTCACGAGACCTTTGAATATCTGAATGATAACGGTAAAGGTGCAGTTTCTGTAATGATTCTTGCAGGTGGGTGGATTGAAGGTCTGTACTTATCAACTGAGTTAGCTTTTTTAACGGAAAATAATGCTGAAATATTAAAAGGGATTGCTGACCAGAAGAAGACCTTAGAAATTTTAATACCACTTATTGAAACATACAAAGAAAACGAAAATGTAAACGAAGTTTTAAAAGAGTTAAAAGATATTGAAACCATTTTTACTGAAATTCCTGAAAAAGATGGTGTTCTTGAATTAACTGAAGAACATTTTAATAAAATTAAAAATGAAATTGAAGAATTAAGAAAAAAAGCTGTGGAAACCACATAGTTATGACTTAGTTCAAGAGATTACGTAAAGAGGAGGAGCATGATTATCGTGCTCCTTTTTTTGCATAAATATTGTGCACTTTATCATTCATAAATCTATGCATTTCATATAATAGTGTGATATTCAGCGAATAATGTGATGCGTTTCAATAAACCTATTTGCTGTTACATAAATTTGTCGATTCCTGACTTGTGGAATTTAGCTGAATATTTATTAAATTGCCGTTTCAAAATTTATTAATCTATTCTTTAAAAAAATGAATGAATCTATCTTACGAGCTTTAATGAAGCTTTTTGCCATTGTTGCCAATGTGAACAGGGACGAGGTTTCTCAAAATGCTAGAAAAATAGTTGAATCATATTTATCATTGCAATTAAACAGGGCTCTTGTTCAAGAGTATCTTCAGCTTTTTGATGAGTTTTTGAAGGTTCATCATAAAAAGGATAGTAAAGGTGACAAAAAAGAGCGGAAAAGAACCTCCCTGAATTCCGTGAAAGTATTGATGATTTGTCACGAAATTAATGAACAGTTACGGCAGCGTGAAAAGATTATTGTTTTGATCCGGTTACTGGAATTCATTCATGAAGATTATGTTATTACTGAAAAAGAATTGGATTTTGTTAAAACGGTAGCTGATACCTTTAATATTAGCGAAGAGGAATACCGCAACCTAAAGGCAATTATTATTGATGGGATTGAATTTATTAAAGTCAGGAAGAGGGTATTATTAATAAATAGTAATCAAAAATTTGAAATTGTAAGCAAAAAAAGTGTTGATTCGGCTGAAAAAGTTGATGATAGCGAAGTTAATAATGATTACAGGCATATTGAGGATAAAAATATACATGGACAGATTGTAATCCTTCATATTGAAAGTACGAATACCTATGTGCTTAGATATGATGGAAATGATGTCTTGTATTTAAATGCAATGAACATAATTCCTAAAAGGGCATATGTTTTCGATAATGGTTCAGTAATTAAAGGGGGGCGTTTAAATTCAGTTTATTACAGTGATGTTGCAGGTGAGTTTATACAGGAACCGGGTAAAGCAAAAATTGTTTTAACGGCAGATAATATTGAATTCCGCTTTAGAAATAGTGAGAATGGTATCCAACGATTTAGCTTTTCTGAAGAGTCAGGGCATTTGATTGGTATTATGGGGGGAAGTGGTGTTGGTAAATCTACATTGTTAAATGTTTTAAATGGGAGCCTGCCACTTAAATCGGGTAAAATTACCATAAATGGTTATGATTTACTTCTGGACAAAGAACAACTTGAAGGTGTAATAGGCTTTGTTCCGCAAGATGATTTATTAATTGAAGAACTTACGGTGTACCAAAACCTTTATTATAATGCTAAACTTTGTTTCAATAATTTTAGCGAAGAAGAAATTGAAAAGGTTGTTGAAGATATTTTAATTGATCTTGACCTGGAAGAAACAAAAGAGTTAAAAGTGGGTAGCCCTTTGAACAAGTTTATTAGTGGTGGTCAACGTAAAAGGCTGAACATTGCTCTTGAGTTAATGCGTGAACCTTCTATTCTAATCGTTGATGAGCCCACTTCTGGTTTATCATCGCAGGATTCTGAAATAGTGATGAGCCTGTTAAAAGAGCAAACCCTAAAGGGGAAACTGGTTATTGTTAATATTCATCAGCCATCTTCTGATATCTATAAACTTTTTGATCGTTTATTAATTATTGATAAAGGAGGCCATCCGGTTTATTACGGAAACCCAGCTGATGCTGTTGTATATTTTAAAACCGCCAGCAACCATGTGAATGCAGCTGAAAGTGAATGTGTTACCTGTGGTAATGTAAATGCAGAGCAGTCGCTGCAAATACTTGAAGCTAAGATAGTTGACGAGTATGGAAAATTAACCCGTACACGTAAAGTAAGCCCCAAAGAGTGGTATAAGCTATATCGGGAAAAAATTGACACAAAAATTGAACTTCCAGAACATAATGAAGAATTACCTTTGCCACAAAATTATTTTAAGATTCCAAATAAGTTCAAACAATTTAAGGTTTTTAGCATTCGTAACTTATTATCGAAACTGACCAACAAACAATATTTGCTGATTAATTTCCTTGAAGCGCCTTTATTGGCACTTATTTTAGGGTTTTTTACCAAATATATTTTTGGAACGGTAGAAAACCCCAACCTGTATTTATTTAGTGAGAATGAAAACATACCTGCATACCTGTTTATGAGTGTAATAGTGGCTATGTTTATTGGATTGACAGTAAGCGCTGAAGAAATTATTAAAGACCGTAGGATACTAATGCGGGAATCATTTCTGAACCTTAGCTGGATGAGTTATTTGAATTCTAAAATAATAGTACTTTTTGCATTATCTGCCATTCAATCACTATCATTTATTTTGGTAGGTAATTTTGTGTTAGAAATAAATTGGATGACTACCAGCCATTTTATCGTGTTTTTCTCAACTATGGCAGCGGCAAACCTTATTGGCTTAAACATATCTTCTGCCATGAACTCTGTTGTTACCATATATATTACAATTCCTTTTATTATTGTTCCACAACTTCTCTTTAGTGGGGTAATGGTTAATTTTAATAAACTACATAAAAGTGTAACAACTGTTAAATATGTGCCGATAATTGGCGATTTAATGCTTTCACGATGGGCATACGAGGCTATGGCGGTTGAACAATTTCAGAATAACGAGTTTGAAAAGCATTTTTTTAGGGTAGATGAAGAAATTAGCAGATCTTCCTACCAGGCAATGTTCCTTTTACCGGAGTTGCAGTCCAGAGTTGATCGCAGCTTAAAAATTTTAAAAAATGGTGAAGATAAAGAACAAGCGGTGAAAGATTTAATTTTGATTTCAAATGAATTCGCCATTCTAAACCAAACGGTGAAAGATGTTAAATTTGATGACTTTCAGAGTTTAAATCCTGAAAATTATAACGACAAATCTTCTGCAATTGCCACAGCATATATTGATGAGCTAAAACTGTATTACAAACAAAGGCAATATAAAGCCCGTCAGATAAAAGATAAAATATATGTTGGACTGGCAAAAGAACTGGGAAGCGATGAAGTAGTAGCTAAATTAAAAGAAGATTATTACAATAAACAATTGGCTGTTTTTGTACTGAATAAAAATGATGTGAAAAAGATAGTTGAAACAGAAGACCATCGTTTAATACAGATGAAAGATCCGATATTTAAAAAGCCTGAAACAGAATATGGCCGTGCACATTTTTATGCAGCTGAAAAATACTTGTTTGGTTTAAAAATTAAAACCCTTTGGTTTAATATGGCCATTATTTGGTTAAGTATAGTAGCAATGTATATTATGCTGTTATTTAATGTCTTCAAGAGATCTATTGATTACCTTTCAAGCTTCAATATATTTAACTTTTCGGATAGGTAGGTTTATTACGATGAGGCAATCATTAAATTACTATCCTTTTGGAATGCGGTTGGAAGGACAATCTTATACAAACCCATTACAGGCTGCAGCTAATAAGTACCTTTACAATGGTAAAGAGTTGCAGGACGATTTAGGTTTAGATTGGTACGATTACGGGGCTAGGTTTTATGACCCCGCTTTGGGCAGGTTCTTAAAGGTTGACCCAATTGCAGAAGATTTTCCACATGTTACGCCTTATAATTATGCAGAAAATGAGCCTGTAGCACATATTGATTTGTGGGGGTTGCAGAAATTTTATGTTATGACACTTGACAACTCAAATAATGGGTGGGCAAGAAATATGAAAAAGTGGAGTGGAGGGCTTATTGAACATATTAATATTCCAGAAGGAGGTGGAAGTGATAATGATATTACAAAAACTATAATAGACATTTTAAAGCAGAAAGCAGATAGTGATGAAATTGGAATTGTATTTTTAGCAATCATTGGAGTGCATGGTTCATGGAATGTCTATGATGAAAAAAGAGATGAATTAACTTATGGGATTTATCCTGAAAAAAATGATAATACTGCTGAAATTGATGATGTTGAGCAATTTAAGGATGTTAACTTTATGGAAAATTCAGTTACTTTCATTTCAGCTTGCAATTCAACAACTCCTAAAAATCCAAAAGATACAAGAAACTATGTGCAGCAGCTTTCTAAGTGGACTAAAGGTGCGGTTATAGGGGCAAATGATGACTCAAAGGGGACATATTCCACTGGCACTTATTTATGGAACACACATAAAGGTTCAGCCTACTTAGAGTATATGAATGGACTTCCATCAGGCGATAGAGGGGAGATTATTGATATAATGGGATTATTCAATGAGTCAAAACTTAGACTTCAAAGAAATAATATAGAAGTGCCCTTTATTGAGATGATAAAAGCTGTAGAAGTAGAATGATTTAACAAATTAATTGATTATGAAAGTACGGTTTATAATATCTCTTTTATTAATTACGGTTTTTACTTATGGGCAAAAGGTCAAGTTTTCCAATATTCATTATGGAATAAAGTTAAAGGAAATATCTAAAAAAAGAAATATTGTGGATTCTATAATTATTTCTTTTAAAATAGAATTTAAAGACAAGAAGGATATTGAAGATGAGATTTTTTATCTTGTTTATAATTGTATACATATTGGTGAAGATACAATTACCTTCATCAGATCAAGAACAAGTATGAAAATTATTGAAGAGAAAATACTATTAATCCCTTGGGACAAAGACAATGGTAGTTGTTTTGTTACGGAAAATTGTTTTTCGTATTCACTAGGGGTTCAAGATTTATATTTGCCAACGATAGATTGTCTTTATTTTAGCGTGGATTATACTCGCAAGTATCATAGAAAATATCATGATTTAAAACCAACATATATAGGTAAGTACAATGAAAGTGAACTAAATTTTACTGACAAGACTAAAATAAAAAAGCGTGTAATTAGGTAAATTGGCAATCCCCTGATCATTTAGGCAACACTTCATTCATAACAGATGCAAATGGTGAAGTAAGTCAGCATACAGAATATTTACCTTTTGGTGAAATATTAGTCGATGACAGGCCGGTGAACGATAAAAATCCGTACCTTTACAACGGGAAAGAACTGGATGAGGAGACGGGGCTTTATTATTACGGCGCGAGGTATTATGATGCGCAGATTGGCAGGTTCATTAAGGTTGATCCGATTACAGAAGACTTCCCACACGTAACACCTTATAATTATGCGGAAAATGAACTCCGTTCGGCTTAGGCTCTGCCTGAGTCGAATTATTTAAACAGGCTTTTGCCTGTGTTAAAAGATTAAAAGCCTGGTGTAATGCCAGGCTTTTTTTATTACAGTGCTGCAATGTTTTTATAAAATAGATTGAATTTTTCTTTTAGCAATAAATGCGTCAATCACGGAGAAGATATGCAGTTTATCATCTTCATTGAATTTAGATACTTCTAAAATCCGTTTACGGGTGGTTTTGTCCATTTGTACATCAGCTTTACCAGTAAGGTAGTCAAGCGATACATCAAGAATATCAGCTATTTTACGGGCAATTTCAATAGACGGTGAAACTTCGTTACGTTCATACCTACCCCAGTTATGCTGAGGCTATAAAAAAGCGATAAAGTTCGGCTAAGGTTTTACCTTAGTCGGATTATTATTTAAATAGGCTTATGCCTGTGTTAAAGAGTACAAAAGCCTGGTGTAAGCCTGGCTTTTG
>JBDLJL010000148.1:0-11996 GCA_039714415.1 Bacteroidota bacterium | reverse complement strand
TAGTATTTCGGTTGGTAAACAGGTGAAGTAATTTTTTCACAAGAGATAATTAGGGTTAAACTAACTAAACGCCTTGCCAATATAGTAAATGTAATTGGTTTTTGAAAGTTAAATTGAGAGAAGTGCCTGGTAATTTGATTAATGTGAAAAAATATAAGAAAAAATTACACCTTTACTTTAAAGGTATAAAAAGAAACATTATCTGTCACATCAATAAAACTATAATCAAATTGATTATTGCTTTCCAGTGCAATATCTATTAAACCAAGGCCGATTTTGTTTTTTGTGTGGGATGCAGATTTTTTGTGGATAATTTCATCATACAAATTTTTTATTTGCGTCTTATCCATTTTTTTTAAAGTGGTTAGTTGTGATTTAAGCAATTCGACTTTTCTAGCTTTTAAAAAATTACCGGTTGAAATGTAAAAGTTCCCATTACGTTTGCTAATCATAAAAATAGCTTCTTTTTCATGGTTTAGCTCCAGGGAATGAAGGCTAACGTTTTGTAGGGCTTCAAGTATTAAATGGTAGGCTAATTTTTGAATATTAATGGTTTTGTTTGTTATATTTTTCTCAACCACACTCAAAACCGGATCTATTACAATAGGTGAGAAATTACCTTTATGAATTGCTATCAGGTTTCTGTCGCAGGCCTGAATATGAAAATTCTTAACCCAATTAATAGTTACATAGTTTCCTTTATCCTCGGCTGTTTTTTCGCCTTTAATTTTAATGAGTAAGTAGAAATAGGAATACTTATCATTGATTTTTACAAAATCAAATTCCAGTTTTTGTTTGGTTTTGCGAACCATTTCAATAAAGCCCAAACCAGCACCGCCAGCATCAGTAAAACTATTATTGGTTAGTACTTGCCTGTATAATTTATTTAGCTCATCACGTTCAAGATTGTTTACTTCTTTTATTTTTAAATTTACATAATCAATTTTAGTGTTTTCGATAATGTTTGCAGAAACAATGTAGAAGTGTTCTTTTATATTACGAACCAGAAAAAGTTCTTTGCGATATTTGTCTTCTTTATTTTTGGGTTCATCACCATACCGGGTGATATTCTGAAAACTCTCAACCATTAAATAAGATAGTCTGTGCCTGAGTTTTTTAAATCCACGGTGTTTAGCCAAATTTTTCTCTATTAGCTCTATAGCAGTTATTACAATGTTATTTGTAAAATAACCCTGGTAAATAAAACTAAATTTATCATCACGGAAAGTATTAAAGGTAGTATATGTTAAGGAAGGTTTGTCCATAAAATGTTTAGTTGTTCAAACTTCTCTCAGTCATCAAAACGGTTGGGCACTAAGGTAATAATTTTTCCAAAAAATTTAAATCTATATTTTAATTGCACTTACACAAATTCGATAAATGGGTGCATAAATTTTGATGTGAAAAGTTTGTTTTCCCTATAAGAGTTTCTATGTCATGGTTTTGTTCTATAATTACCGGTGTTGAAAAGTCTGTAATATCTTTTCTAACTATATTATTTAATTGATCTAAGTAGCTTTTAAATTTTGTTAATTCCATTTCAAAAAGAGAGAAATATTCTGGCAGGCTGTCCTGATCTATAGCTTCTATGTTTTTTTCAATGCAATTTTTCTTTTTAATCAAGTCAAATAACAAACCGACAGCTTTTTGCTTTTGTTCTTCATTCTTTGTGATTGCTTTTAATTTTTGATGTTTATTATACTTTTTTGTATAGATATTTAGTGCATCATTTAATTTTTCCTGGCACAGAATACAATTGGTCAAACTTGCTTGTTTGATAAGGTTGTCCCTATACTTAATATTTTCTGTTTCAGTTGGTATATTTTCTAATTTGCGAATTTCGTTTAAATAATTTTGAGTAAAAAGCAAACGCTCTGTTTTTTGAATATGCTTTTTTACCATTTGTGATTCAGATGATTGCTGTTCACTTTGTGGGAAAATAATAGAATGTAGCGTTTTTAAATCACTTTCCATTTTTGCAGAATCAGGGTTTAATCCAGACTTTGTACTTTTTTGTACCATAACAGACATGATGTCTTTAATGTTTTTTAGTTCCGGATCTGCTTCCAGATATATATTAGCTGTATTTAAAACAGTTTCATATTTTGCTCTAAACTCATTTTGAAAAACAGGGTTGTTGTAATATTCGTTTTCTTTTTGCTTTTTTAGATCAATCAGCCTATTGTAATCCTGCATAATGACAAAAATATTCTTCGAAAAATCATCCGTAATTTTGTTCTGTTTGTTCAATTTGTAGTTATTGATATTTAATTTAAAACGTGCAAACATCTCCAGATAAGAAATAAGCATATTTTCCTGCACATAAGTGTCCTTATTAATCAGTTCGCTTTGGTAGGCATTGCTTACCTTTAATTTCCTGTCGGCTATATATTCAAAATTAATCTGGTCGCCAATAACCGGTTGCGAATTATACCTTGATTTATAATTGGCTATTACAATCATTGGGTATCTGCGGAAATTAATTAGTTGCCTGAGCTTTTTTTGATCGACAACAGGGTTTTCAGCACTGTTCAGATAATTAGTTAAATTACCTGTCGTAACATTTATTTTTTCCATGGATGATGGAAGAAGAACAAAGATATTAACGGAGTGTAACCTTTTATTAAAATCCTGATCTTCGTATAAGCGAATTGTTGAGCTGAATTTATATTGTTTACCGGTTGTTTTACTTTCGATAAACTTACCCATTTCACCAATAAGGTCTAGTATTGCCACATTTGGTTTGCTGTATTTAGATATATTCTGCAACTGTGTTGCTACTATTTTTAAAAACTCATTGCTGTTATTTTGTGTTATAATTTGGCCACTCAGTTCAGCATCAATAAAATCTTGAGTACCGATTAATGGTAAATTGTCAATTAGTCGGATAACTTCAACATTTGCAGCGACTTGCGTGGTATATTCCCGGTCTTTGCTAACTTTAAGGTTATAGATTGGATAAACCATATCGCTACCAAAAAATTTTATATCCTTTATTTTTGCTTTAATGAATATTGACTGTATGGTCTCCTTCTGCCATTTCTTCTTTTTTTTGCCTGCATTATTGACGGTTACAATTTGATTAATCAAGTAACTAAACTTACTGGTATTAAACAAATACAAATCAGTTGACAAATACTGCCACTCGGAACTGAAATTGAAATCAACGGCTTTTTTATAAGCAGCTAATGTCTTTATTGTTTCCTGTGCTGTTACTTCAACAAATAGTAAAATGCTTACTGTAAACAGTAAAATTTTGGTAATCTTCATGGGTTGAGATGATAGGGTTAATGCAGCTAATTTAAAATAAATTTGCCATTTAATTAAATGAATAAACTGAAAATAATACTTTTAGGTTTTAAAAAAATCTAATCCCCGGTGTCGGAAAAATCCTGTACACAGTTTACCCTATATACTTTATGTGGCTCAACAGCTACACCCACATAAGAGAAATTGCTGCTTAAGATATTTTTTCGATGTCCAAGTGATGAAATTCCATCGTCAACCAAAAGGTCAAGAACAATGTCTAATGCTGCCTGGTGACCATATTGACAATTTTCAGCCATATATCCACCTTTTGCATACTTTTTTATCCTTTCAAAAGTGGTTGTTCCATCGCTGGAATTATGTCCAATTTTACCTTTTTTACCCATATCCTTTGCATGGTACCTTGCTGCTTTTGTCAATCCTTTTGCCGGTTTTAACATGGGGAGGTCTTTTACTTTTTTTAAGTCTTTTATAAGTGATTTTCTATACGAAGACGAAAACGTGGACACAAGATTTGTTTTTTTGTTATAAACATGTTCAATAAACCAGTTTCCATCTAAACGAGCTAAATTCATATACAAAATTACATCTTTTTCGGTTTTTGAAAGATAAGGTACATCCTTTGCTGTGTTTGCTTTTTCCAACTTAGCTTTTGGAATATTTTTGAAAATACTTTCATCTTGTGCAAACAATGATATTTGGGTAATAAAAATTAAAGTAACAAGAATTTTGAGCTTTTTCATACGTCAAATAAAATTAAGTTTTTTCTAAACTACCGTATTAAACGTAAAAAAATTGCCCCTTATTTTTAATAAAAATTATTTTTTGGTTAAAACAAGTTAAAATAAGTAAGGCTGATTGAATTTTTTAGGATCAATTTAAAAAGTTGAGGAGAATTATTATTATCCGGGCTGAAATAAGTTGCCACTACATGGCGTAGTATTTTGTATATACATTGCTACCTGCAGTTTTTTTATTATTTTAAGCCTTGGTTAGTTTTTTTATATTGACATGCTTTTCAACATTAGGTCTCCATTCTTCTTGACTAGACATAGTGTCACATATTTTTTCATGATAATAAACTTGGTACCAAGTCTTTTTATGAAATTGACATACATTTTCATATGTTTTTTCAGAATGTATCATAAGTCTCAGCATGAATTCATCCTTAGGTTCCCTATGGTTATTCAAGACTTGACTCAGTCGTACAGGCGTAATATCTATGTCTTTAGCAAAGTTACTTCTCTTACTATAAACAGTGTCAATATATGAAGATAAGAATTCGGTAAAAAAATTATGATTCTCATATACAGGTTTCTGAATATATTCCTCCATTTTAAGCTTCAATTGTAATAATCTAGCTCGGATAATTTGATCGGCAGAAACATTTTTCATTCTCTGCAATCTGTTTTCCATCAATGCTTTACTGTCAGCTTGTCTTTCTTTTTTTGAAGAGTATCTTGAATCTACTCCATACTCAGCACCCTCTTTCTCTTTAAAACTTCTTTTCTTTTTAATCATGGTCGTACGTATTTATTAAATTCAATATTTCTGTTATCTCAACGCTTAAGGTCATACCTGTTATATTCATGCCATATTTGTTTATATAATGCTGGGCGATTACTCCTTTTGGTTTCAATGACACGCAGGCAAACTCAGCGTATTCTCTTACCGCTATTTTTGATATAAACGTAATCAAATTACCAGCAATGTTTTCATATTTCTTATCACTTCCTTTGTTCTCGTAAGAAACAGTAAGGAGTCGTATATGAATCCTCCACTCCTCAGGTATTCGTTCGCATGAAACAAGTCCAAGTATATCGCTTGTTCCAACTATTCTTAATTTATAAAGCTCTTGCTCATTTTCTTCTTTCCAATCAAAAAAGTATCTTCTTTTTGTTATTTTTTTAAAATCTTCACTTTCAACAGCTTCAATTTCTACCTGATGACTTTGTCCTGTTTCAGTGTCTATTATTATCATACGACAAAAGTATAAAAAGTTTCCGATATTCGGAAACTAAATGACATCTGTTTCCAATTAATGGAAACTAAAAGACTAATAATTGAATTATTTAGCAAAATTGTAGGTGACATCTGGAATAAATTAAGATAATATTTCCATAAATGGAATCTGCAAAAATATTTAATACATATAAAACTTAAATAAAAAGCTTCCACTTTTTAACCAATTCCGGATTTATCCTCAAACTCATATCCGGTTGATAAATTTACTTCAATAAGTGTTTTGGAAATAAAACTATTAAACCTGTAAACGCCAATGAGATAACTGGCAATATATGCAAGCCAAATAAGTGAGAAAACCAATAGGCGAAGTGGCCATCCGCCGCCCATTGTTAAAGGGATTATAGTAAAAAGGAAAGATATTGTAAATACTTCGGTGAAATATATTTTATGGTTTATAAAAGTACTGTCATCCTGACTTTCAAACTCAATTTCGCCATTACTGATGGTATTAAAAACATTCCATCCGTTCCATGCAAAACGGAATACACTTCCTTTGAAGTCTATTCGCCGTTTAAAAATATTTCGGTGAAAAACATATGATTTTTCCAAATGGGCATCAACTAGCTTAATAAATTCTTCAGCAAAATCATCGGGATGTATATTCATAACTATTTCATCCATTCTGCTATGACTGATCAGGCCAATTGCCATATTCTAGTTGATTTACAAGTTTGCTTTACAAATGTATTAAAAATATTACAAATTTCAATTTATTTTACCCTATGCATGATACCGCCACTATTATCCGCTTTTGCCCCTGTAACAGAAGCAAGACAATTTACTTTTCTTTTATGTCGTAATATCCCTAAGAAGGCAAAAATTAAAGCCTCTTTATAATCAATAATTTCTTTAGCCGGAATTATTACAGCAGCTTTGCTCTCGGCTTTTATTAAATTCATTAAAAAACGGTTATGTGTTCCACCCCCGGTAAATAAAATTGAACTTTTTTTCTCACCATTACCTTCTTTTATGTTTCTGTTAATGCTTTCTCCAATTTGAAAAGCAGTATGTTCATAAACGGTTCTCATTTTATCATTAATGGAAATAGTAGATTTGTTGATCAAAGGCATAATTTCTTCATCAATCCATTCTTTACCAAGAGATTTTGGTGAATCTTGTTTATAATATGCAAGATTGTTCAAACTTTTCAATAAAGCCTTGTTTATTTCTCCTTTCCGCCCCAGTACACCATCTCTATCAAATTCAACGCCAGTAGTTTGTGCTAATTCATTTAACACGATATTTACAGGGGAAATATCATAAGCAATTTGCTTTTTGTCTTCATTTTCAAAAGAAATATTGGCAAACCCACCCAGGTTAATACAAGAATCATATTTTTTGAACAAAAAATAGTCACCTATTGGTACCAGGGGCGCACCCTGGCCATTTAGGGCTATATCTAGTGTCCTGAAATCGTTAACTGTGTTAATTCCTGTAGTAGCAGCTATTACAGCACCATCCCCAAGCTGGAAATTTAGTTGTTGTTCCGGCATATGAAAAATAGTGTGCCCGTGGGAAGCTATCAGGTCCGTTTTTTGAATAACACCTTTGAGAAATTTATTTGCTTTTTCACCGATATATTTTCCATATTCTTTATGTAGTTTAATCAATTCAAGTCCGCTAAGCCCTGAGGCGTTTTTTAATCGGTTCTTCCAATTATCATCATAATTATATGTTTTGGCTTTTAATATTTTAAAATCCCAGATATCATCAACTTCCTTGAAGTGGCAAAGAGCTATATCCATACCATCCAATGATGTTCCTGACATTATTCCTACAACGGTATATTCATGCATAATAGGTTATTTAGGTTGTAAACATTATACAAAAGTATTATTCTATGTTGAGAATAAGAACATTTTAAACTTTTTATTCTTTTTTTTACCCTGCAAAATTCATAAAGCAGTTTACTCCTTTTTTTCTTCTAATAATTCTTTATTAATTTCTTTATATTGTTTCTTCTTTTCTTTTCGTTTAACTTTTGATTTTTTTTTCGTACTAATTCTGTTGTACTTTTCTGTTAGTTTTTCCAGTTTTAGCCTTTCTTTCATCTGGTTGGATTTAAAACCCATTGTAGATTGGATGCCACTTAATGTTGACAGTGTCCAATAATGAAAGACCGAATGATAGATATCTCTTTCAAAATATATGCGACCTTCTTGTAATCTGCCGTTCTTTCGACGAGGATTATTATCTTTAACAATTGAATTGGCAGCGATAGAAACCAAGCCTCTTTTAGCTACAATCAGTGAGTCTGTTTTTTTCTTATTTCTAATGTCAAATTTTAAATTATCGTAACCAAACTTCATTTTGCCTTCTGCATAATCTTCATTTGCACTAATATTAAAATTCATACTATCAATTATACCATCACGAATAGAAACAAAAAAAAGATTCTCCAAAAGAGGATTGAATGCTGTCATATTCATACGATTAAGCTTTCCGCCGTAATAATATTCACCATATTTTGAGTTTAACGGGAAATGAAAGGAAGCTGTTAGCAAGCCTTTATCCATGATTAAACCACTAGCCTTCATCTTGACTGTTAATCCGTTATTAATAAGGCCTTTATCATTGCTTAATCCTGTTATGGTTCCATTCAACCGGGTGATATCAAAATAACCTGCATCTGTTGAATTTGGACCAAGTAATTCAACCCCAATATATGAATTGTTTATGTTAACCGTATCAATTTTTATATAGTTTTTGATATTTAGCATATATTCAAGTGGTAACGCAATCTTCAAAATTGAGTCCAGGGGAAAATGTTTATTTTTGAATGAATGAAGTTTAAAATCATCAATATTGATTTTATTTGCAATAACTTTTTTGTCTGAAAGGAAGCTGTGAAAATCAAACTCTGTGGCAACCAGTTTATTGGCATTAAAATAAACTAACCTAACCTCCTTTTTTGTTTTTTGAGCTAATGCATCCCTTTCAATAGTCGGGTTCATAGAAATTAAATTGGCATATACTTTTTTTAAACCGGTTGAAAATCCTAATTCTTTAATTTTTATTTTATAGAGTTCATTTTTTGTGTCTAATTCATAATCATTTAAGCTGAAGGCAATATCTGAGGTATTAAATAGCTTTTCTTTATCATTTTTATGAGTTGAATCAATAATTAAATTGCTAATGGTACCATGAATTTTATTGTAATTAGTAATATTTGGAATGCCCTGTTTGATCCTTCTAATTTCAATAGATGCATCATCAATTTGAGTGTGCTTAAGCTCAATTTCTTTAAATATTTTTTTTGTTTTTTGATATAGGTCTATTTCTAAAGGGTTTTTGTTTTTTGTGTTATTTGTATTGGGTGTTGATAATGAAATTTCAGGATTTCCTACAATTAGTGTATCTGAAACAAGTTCTTGGTTAAATAGATCCACAAAAGAAAAACCACTAAATTTAATATTTGGAATATTTAAAAACCCTAATTTTATTTTTTCTGTATCAGCAATACCGTTTTTTGTTTCTTGTGTGTAATAATTTAGACTGTCAATCTGTACAGTTTTATTTTCTGTATCCATTATGGAATTATCAATATCAACAAAATAATTGTTTTGGGGCAATAAATAACGGAAATTTTGCAATTGGATAGTTGCCTTTATTTGTTCAATAGTTTCGTCTGGGTACTGAATAAAATTTGAGTCTATATTAAAGCCTGACATTTTAATATTAAACTCTGTATGAAATGTTTGATTATTCAGATCAAATTTATCATTTAAAATACCTAATGCACCACTCTCAATAATTAGGCTGTCTAATTTGATATTTTCAAAAGGGAAACGGCTTCCCTTTTTGTTCTCTTTTACTGTTTTTTGAAGGGAATGGTTTTTATTTTCTTGCCTGATTAAAGCAAAGGTTGGGTGTATTAGTCTGCTAATGCCAAGATCAAGAATGTTCTCATTAAGAAATGATGTAATATTAATACCCTTTGATACTAGTTTGGGACTATAAATTGTCCAGATAATATTGCTGAACAGACTATCGTGCATATTAGAATTCGGAAAAAAACGGATGATATCTGCACTGAATATTGAATCTTTTGAAGAAAGTTTGGCCTTTTTAATTTTTAACTGGTAGCGGTTATCCGAAATTTTTCTGTAAAAATCATTTAATTCCAAATAAAGATTTTTGGAATCTGTAAAACCAAATCTTTCTATATCTGTTTTGTTTTCATAAAAGAAATGGTCAAGAGCCGCTGATAAATATCCACTCATTATCAGGTTTTTTCTGTTTAAACTGTCAATATCATTAAAACGGAAAGCTCCTTTTTTCAGTGTAAGGTTATCCAGCTGGATTTCTTCAAAATAATCTGACAACAATGCTGTTATCGTATTTGTTTTTATCAGGCTATCAGCTGGTATACTATCCGTATGAAAGGTGTCACCGGATAATTCGAAAGTATAAGTAGAGTCAGCTTTTATGTTTAAATTAATGAAGTTAAAAAGTTCAATTGAAGGCTGCGTTATTGATATGTCCCGAACAATCAATTCCTTATTTCCGAATGCCTTTTGAATGTCAATTCCTCGAACAGCAGAACTTTCCACATGTAAATTAATAAGTTTAGATTTGTTATAAGCAGACAGTTTATGGTGCATTTTTATTTTAGGAATAATCGAAAGTCTTGAAAACCTCAACAAAGAATCTTTATTAGACATATAAGCTTCATCTACTCTCAAAATATGCAAATGGTCTTTAAGAAATTGTGAATAATTAAAAATTTCAATTTTAAACTTTTCAGATTGGAAAAGTTTATTGTTTTTATTAACACCTTCAGCTGCAATAAAAAATCTTTCAAGGTCTAAGTTGACTTTTCCTTCATATTTGTTTAATAAACTGTCCTTTATGAAACTAGTTATTTTAAAGTTGGCCTTTTTTAATTGAATATTTCTAACATACAATTGTTTAATAAACTTTCCCATTAAATCATTTAATACTCTTTTAGGATTATTTTTAGCTTTATGCTCATTTTTAAACAATCTGATATTGGCCCTTGAGCTACCAGCTGTCATCTTACCTACTGTGAATGTTTTATTATGATAAAGTTTATAAAAATCGGCCTGCTTAATATTTAGCTCGCTTAACTTAATATTTAATAATTGTGGTTTAGGGTTATTGTTTTTAATTGGCTGTACAATAATGTTTTTCGCATGCAAACTTCTCGTGTCAGTATGTAGGTTAATTTTTCCGGTGCTTAACCAATGTGTGTTTTCCTTAATTCTAGCCGAAAATTTATTGATATTTAACCGGATATTTTTAGAATAAAGTATTCTTGATTCATCATCTTTAGCATATTTATTAAGATAAAAATCAAAAAGGTTTAAATTGAAGTTTTCTGTTTCATAGGATGGTGGTAATAAATGAGAATCATAGTAAAATTTGAAATCGGCCTGTTTGAAATCCAGGGTGTTAATTGTGATGGATTTTAATTTGTTTTTAATAAGCCTGTAAAAATCAATCTCTTTGGATTCTTTTTTAAGAGAGGATTTATTTTTTACAAGCTTATTTACCAGTTTTATTTTTGGTGATTCGACAATAATATTTTGAATTTCAATATCCTGATTAAAATAAAGGTTTGAAACATTGAAATTCCTGAATTCGACTTCTGGTGTTCTTATATAGTAGTAATTACTTTTTAGACTTGATAAATATTGAGGTAATTCAATATCCGGCTTTATTCCAACTGTTTTGGCTTTCAAAAGTGACTTTTTAGTTGAAATAATTATACTGTCAGCAAATAAAACATGTATGCCATCCCCCAGCTTTAGCTGGTAATCATCAATTGAAACCTGAATGTCATCAGCATAAAACAGCTTTGATTTTTGTTCAAACTCTTTTTTATTTAATAAAAAATTGTCAAGGTTTACAGATACAAAACCATAATGTGTTGTGTTTCTGATACTGTCTTTGTTCAAATTTAGGTGAAATTTACCATTTTCAAGACTAACATTCTTCAATTCAAGCTGGTCAAGATGCTTTTCAATAGACAGGAATAAATCTTCATGGATAAAATCTCTGTTTTCATTTATTTTACCCTTTTTTGATGGTAGCTTTTTTAAATCAACAAGCGGATTTTTAATTAATAACTTCTTCGCTTTTAGGTTTCTGTTAAAAAAGAAATTGTAAAATCCTGTTCCCCACAACTCAATTGAACTTGTAGATATTTGATAAATAGCCGATTTTGCTTCGTCTGTTTTTAATAGCTCATTATAAACAGCAGTATCAGGAATTAGTTTGAAGTTTTCAAGACTTATACGCCTGCTACCTAGTTCAATGCTTATTTTATCAAAATCAATACGGTAAAGTCCCAATGTTTTTTCTTGCACTTTTTCCTGCATGTAATTTTTCAAAACAGGTGTGGCAAAGAAAAATAAAAATACATCAACAAGAATGAAAAAAGTGATAAACAGGTATATCAAACGGCGAAGCCATTTTCTTCTTTTTCTTTTTGGAGATTTTTCTATATGTTCTTTATCTTCTTCCAAGTTTAGGTCAATATTTATGTAAAAATAAAAAAGTTTCATGGATATTGTTTAATTTTGAGATAATCTAACTTTTTAATTATTACTTATGAAACGAATTATTATTTATGTAACAATTTTAAGCCTTTTTTCATGGGCTTGTAATAATGGGAATCAGGAAAATAATGGTGAAAATGATGAGCAAAACGCACAAATAGAAAATGAATTATTAACAAA
>JBDLJL010000147.1:0-11998 GCA_039714415.1 Bacteroidota bacterium | reverse complement strand
AGATTATAAAATTAAATTATGTGTAGAGTCATCAACACCACTTAAACACACACAAATTTATGTGAATAATGTTCCTCAGTTAAAAAACGCAAGCAGAGGATTTAACGTGGTTAGTTCATCTTGTGATTATACGGTGGAAAGGACAATTAAATTGCAAAATGGTGATAACCAATTAAAGGTTGTTGTTGAAAATCAGTATGGTAAAACAATATCTGAAATACGGACTGTAAAATATGAAAGTTATTCAGGTGGGAAACAAAATAAGTTGGCCTTAATTTTTGGCAATAGTGATTATACTTCTGCGCCCCTTCGTAATCCGGTTAATGATGCAAATGCCATTGCTGAAAAACTCAAAAACCTGGGTTTTGAAGTTATAATTAATACTAATGGTACACAGACTGAAATGAAAAAAGCGATAAGGAATTTTGGTGAAAAATTGGCGGCCAATAAAGGAATTGGGTTGTTTTTTTATGCAGGGCATGGTATGCAGGTTAATGGTGAAAACTACCTTATACCTGTAGATGCTCGAATAGAAAAAGAACAAGATGTTGAACTTGAAGCAGTTAATTTGAAAAGAATGTTAGGTGAAATGGATTATGCCGGAAATTCGATGAATATTATTGTGCTTGATGCCTGTAGGAATAATCCATTTGCCAGAAGTTTCCGTTCAAGTGGAAATAATGGCCTGGCTTCTACAAATGCACCATTTGGAACTTTTATTGCGTATGCTACTGCACCAGGTTCGGTTGCAGCTGATGGAACAGGAAACAACGGACTTTATACGCAAGAATTTCTTAAGGCGCTTGATAAAAAAGGCTTAACTATTGAAAATGTGTTTAAAGAAGTGAGACGGAATGTCTATAAAATATCTACAGGAAAACAGGTACCATGGGATAATTCGTCAATATTTAATGATTTTTATTTTAATAAATAAAAACTATATTAATTTTATTGAGCCGGTTTCATCATAAACTATTAAATGTGTTTATGGAAACCGGCATTTTTTATATATTGCTCTTTTATTTTTAGCAGAAAACATGACAGGAACAATTGTAAATGTACTTACTGTGCTTATTGGAAGTGGTCTTGGTATACTTTTGAAATCTAAATTGCCGGAAAGACTTACAAAAACCGTTTTTCAGTCTTTGGGACTTTTTACTTTGGCTTTAGGTTTTATTATGGCAATTAAGGCTGACGACTATTTGATAATTGTATTCAGCCTAGTAATAGGTGCAATTATTGGCGAAATACTCGATCTTGAAAAAATGATTGATCGTTTAGCCGGAAAGATGAAAAAAAAGATAAAAATCAAAGATGAAAAATTCTCTGAAGGATTATTAACTGCTTTTCTCTTATTTTGTATGGGATCAATGACCATACTTGGCGCATTTGATGAAGGAATGAAAGGTGACCCAACCCTGTTAATTACCAAATCAGTAATGGATGGTTTTGCTGCAATGGCTTTGGCTTCTGCTTTTGGTATCGGTGTTGGGTTCTCAGTAATTCCATTATTAATATACCAGGCAGGGCTAACACTTTTTGCAAGCTATTTAGGTGAGTTTTTTAGTGAAATAATTATTAATGAGTTAACTGCTGTTGGCGGTATTTTGCTAATTGGTCTTGGAATTAATATTTTAGAAATAAAAAAAATAAAGATCTTCAATATTCTTCCTGCCTTAGTACTTGTTGTATTATTTACGTGGGCAAAATCATACATTAATCTATAAAGAATAATTTTATAGCTCAAATAACAGAATTTCTTTGAAAAATACTATATTTGTACAAGACACTCTAAAATTTAAAAAAATGGACACTAAGCTTAATCCTGAAAATATTGTACGTACACTAAAGAAATGTATTAAATGGAAAGAAGATGATTCAATAACTGAAAGTAAGGTTGTTTTAAATATTTTTGTGGATTTTTTGAAATTGAGAATTATCCCTAAGAAGGATAGTGCAAGGGAAGCTTTTTTGACTTTTATTAACAGGCCTCTTAGTGCTAAACTTGAGGGTAAACTGGAAACATGGATAGAAGTTGGCTTAGACGGAAATCCGGAAAATAAAGATGAATTATATAAGAAAATAGAACTTGTAGAGGATTTTAATAATAAGCTTGTTAAAACTGGTAAAGAAGAATATGTTGAAGAAAAAATGGAAGCTGAACCGCTATTAGAAGAGCAAGTTGAGAATATTTATTCAGGTGAGTTATTTGGTGAAGAAGACCATGAAGAGGAAATTATTCCTGAATTGGAAGATCCGATTCTTGTTCCCTGGGATTTTTCTGCTGTGGCTGATTATGCACTTCAACATGCTTTGATATATGCACCTTTACTTGGTGGACATATATACTTATTACATATAGCGAAAAAAGAAAAGGATATTGATACGGCAACTGCTAAACTTGAAAAAATTGCTAATGAAACTTTTGAAAAATACAATATTAAGCCCAATGTACTGGTAAGAACAGGAAATATTTTTAATACGATTACCGAAATTGCTAACAATAATCTAGCAAAAATGGTTATTATGGGAACCCATGGAATAAAAGGGATGCAAAAATTAACCGGAAGCTGGGCTTTAAAAGTAATTGCAGGAACCAATACCCCGTTTGTTGTTGTTCAGGAAGCACCAAGAAACCGTGAAATAACTGATATTGTATTCCCTGTTAATCACATGAAAGAGAATAAACAAAAGCTCAAACAAGCTAAGGTTCTGGCAAAATATTACCAACTAAAATTCAACCTGGTTGTTGCGAAAGATATTTCAAATGCTCAATATAGGAAGAATACCAAAACTAACCTGAATTATGTTAAAAGCTTTTTCCGACAAAGTAATATTATGTATGATGTAAAAGCTATTGAAGGGACTGATAATACTGCGGAAGCCACTCTTAAATACGCTGCTGAAAATCATCCTGACCTTATTATGGTGCTCACAACAAAAAATATAAATATTCAGGACTATGTATTGGGTGCAGATGAACAGAAGATAATAGCCAACCCATATAAAATTCCGGTGATGTGTATTAATCCTAAAAAAGTTATTTTCTCATCATACGGTGGATTTGGTGGTGCCCAATAAATTACAAATAACTTTAGTTATGGTTTAAGATGGCGTATACTTTTTATATATCTGCACTGCCTTTCTTTCACAAGTTGTTGGTATGTTGATGATTAGCGATTAAGAACGTTAGCCGTTCATTTTAGTTAACAAATTTTTAACACTGAGCATGGTTGCTGAGCTTAGTCGAAGTAAAGTCGAAGGGCTATTCCTTAATTGTCTGTTAGTTAGGGTGTAGGACTTAATTTAAATTATACAACCTATATTAAACCAGAACTATGATTTATAATAACTGTTTTAATATACTTGAAAATATATCTTCGATGTAATCATAGTTTTCTATTCCTACTGACAACCTTATTGTGCCAGGAAATGGATACTTATCTGCCCAAACTGCATCAACCGGTAAAAAAATGGTTTCAACATCACCAAGCGTGGGTATTAAGTGAAAGTGTTCACTTATTTTTTCAATAAATAAATCGCATTTTTCTCTTTTTTGAGCATTATCCTTACCCGCAAGTTGAAATGTTATCATGGCACCATATCCTTTCCCCGTAAATATAATAGATGCTTCATTATGAGTGGGGTGGTTATTAAGCCCTGGATAAAACACTTTGCTAACCATAGCGGATTTGTTGAGAAAGTCAGCTAACTTATTTGCACTTGTACATTGTTTTGAAAAACGTAAATTAAATGTTTGTAATTGATCTCCAAGTCTGTATGCATCATCAGGACTTATCATATGACCAACCAATTTACGGTATTCAATGGCTTTTTGCATTAGTTTATTACTATTTCCACAAACAACGCCTGCGGTTATATTTCCATGACCAGCAAGGTATTTTGTAGCACTGTGGATAACCATGTCGGCACCATTCAGTAATGGTTTCCATAAATATGGACTAGCAAAGGTATTATCAATAATTATTGCAATTTCCCTTTTTTTTGCTTCATGAATTATTTTTTGACCATCAGCAATAATTAACATCGGGTTAGATATGGTCTCAAAATATAGAAGTTCTGGTTTAAATTCATCTAGTTGATTAATTAATTTTTGATAATCATATGTGTTATTTTCTGAATAGAACCTTTTTACTTCAATTCCCCGGCGATTGACCAAAATTTCATCAATATAAGTGTTTGTACCTCCATAAATATCATTAAAAAACATCCATCTATTATTCATGGATTTGTCTTGAAATATTGATAATGCAATATCTATTGCTGACATACCACTTTGTGTAAGCAATGCCCAATTTGCGTTTTCAATTTTCTTAAGCTGGTTTTCCACCGATACGATTGTTGGGTTTCGGTATCTTGAATAAATATAGTTTGTAGGATCATGTGGATGATTTGTTTCTTCAGCAAAAGCAGAAATCGTTTTTTTATTGTTTTCAAGATAAAATCCGGTATCTCGATATACAGGTGTTTTTTTTGTATTTACAGTTTTCATTCAACTAAGTTTAAAGGATCTTTAATTTCTAAAAGTTAAAGATAAAAATTTAAACTATTGAAAAAGTATATTAAGCTAATCGCATTCAAATTAACATGAAAAAAACTATGTGTTTTCTCGATGATTTGATTATTCACTCAAATGTCACAGCTTTTAAAAAAAAACTAAACTTTTATCATAAAAAAACGGATTTTCGACTAAATAATTTATGATTTTGTCAATTAATCTTGTGAAACTATACAGTATTCTTGATTTTTGAACAATTTTATTATAACTTGAATGTATATTCTCTAACCATAATTATAGTGTATTTGTGTGTTTTAGTGTGATTTAGATTTGATTTGCTTAAAAAAAGAAGAAGTATGAAGCCCCGTTATATTATAATTGCTGTTGTTTTTACAGGATTAATAAGCTCCGGTTTTTTCTGTAGTTCTGTATCAAAATCGGGTAAAATTGGTGACCAATTTTATAATCACCTTCAAAGGAATGATTACAATTCTATTATTGCTATGCTTGATAAGGAAGCTCTAAAGGAATATTCAAAAGAAGAGTGGGTTGATTTATTTATTTCCCGAAACAGGTATTTTGGTAGCTTAAAGTCATATGTTAATACAGGATTTCATACAAATACTTTAAACGGGCTACAGGTTACCAAACTAAATTATGAAGTTGATAATTTGAATGGCTTGGTTTACGAGGAAATCGAGTTTGTAAAACGTGGGAATGACTATAAAATTCTTACTTATCGATTTGCACCGGATCTTGCCGGGTTAAAGGGCGACTAAAAAGTCCACAAGTATATTGAAAAAAAGGGACTGTCGTTTTGATTGTCCCTTTTTTAATTTATTCAAATATCTTGTTTTTTTTTAAGTATCCAGTCTTCAGTCTTATGCCTTTGCTTATAACAACCCCCAACTTGGACAAGCCAGAAATGCTTTGACGCAGATTAACGCAGATATTTATGATTAAAAAATAGCGTTTTTTTTCAACAACGTAGTTGTTGAAAAATCATAAAAATCAGTGTAGATCTGCGTCAAAAAATATTACTATTAATTTTCTGCCAAATAAAACAACAACATTAAAATTAAGGTACTAAATACTGCTACTATGCATCGCTAAAGAATTATTTCAATATTATCCTCATCAGTTATTTTTTCACAATAAAGACACTTTAAGGCTACATCTTTTTTTGAAATAACTTTAAATTTAGGTATTACATTTTCATGATTTGTTATGCATTTAGGATTAACACATTTTGAAATACCTTTTATTTGGTCAGGAACTTCTACCTGCTTTTTTTCAACCACGTGATAATCTTTAATAATGTTTAAACTGGCTTCTGGTGCAACTAATATAAGCCTGTTAATTTCGTTATCCTGAAAAAATTTATCACTTAATTTAATAATAGCTTTTTTCCCTTGTTTTTTACTGTCAAGATTAGTTCCAAAAGTAACTTGTTTTTCCATTTTTACAAGTCCAAGGATTTTAATAACCTTAAATAAATTTTTTGCGGGAATATGATCGATAACTGTACCGTTTTTAATAGCACTAACCTTTAATTTTTGTTCTTCCTTCATGATTTTTCGTTTTATTTTAAACCTAAAGTGCTTGCAATTATAGCCTGCCTGGTATATATACCGTTTAATGCCTGGGTAAAATAATATGCTTTTGTATTTTCATCTACATCTTCGTCAATTTCGTTTACCCTAGGCAATGGATGAAGTATCCTTAGGTTCTCTTTAGTATTCTCAAGCATCTCATTTTTTAGAACATATACGTTCTTTGTTTTTTCATATTCCATGGGGTCAGAAAATCTTTCCCGCTGAACACGTGTCATATAAATAATGTCAGCTTTTGAAATGATATCTGTAAACTCGGTGTGCTCATAATACTTAATGCCTAAATTATCTAAAAACAATTTATATTCTTGTGGGATTTTTAATTTCGGGTGTGATATAAAATTAAAGACCGGGTTAAAATTTGACATGGCCATTAGTAAAGAATGAACTGTTCTACCATATTTTAAATCGCCAACCAAAAAAATATTCAAATCTTCTAGTTTTTCCTGAGTTTTTGAAATAGAATACAAATCCAGAAGCGTTTGAGTAGGGTGTTGATTTGCACCATCACCTGCATTAATAATAGGAACTTCTGATACTTCACTGGCATATCTTGCACTTCCTTCCAAAGGGTGGCGCATAACAATAAGATCACTGTATTTGCTTACCGTAATAATTGTATCCTTCAATGATTCACCTTTTGACACACTTGAACTGCTCGCATCGGTAAAACCTATAATTCTTCCCCCCATTTTGTTTATTGCACTTTCAAAACTAAGACGTGTCCTTGTTGATGGTTCAAAAAATAATGATGCAATAACTTTTCCATCAAGAATTTTTTGGTTTGGGTTTTTCTCAAAATATTTGGCCAACTCCAGGATTTTCAAGACACCCTCTTTACCATAATCTTCAATAGAAACCAGGCTTTTATTTTTCATTTTTCATTTGTTTTTTAAGATGAAGTGTTCCTTAATTTACCGGATATAACCCATCTGTTATTATAATTAAAAAGTAACTATTCCTATTTTGCTGCGCATTTTTATTAAAAAATCTTTATAGTATATTTCAATGAGAATTTATTTGACATAAAAAAAGCAAAGCTGATATTGCTTTGCCCTTTGTTAAGATTTATTTATAGATTATCCATGATTAACTGATATAATTTTAATGTTGCAAATATATCATTTTTATTTATAATTTCATCAGGTGAATGAATATTACTTATAGGTGGGCCAACAAAACACCAATCAACAGGGTATGGGCTTTTTTGTACCGATGCTCCATCACTTCCACCTGAATATTCTACCTCCAATTGATGTTTTAAGTTGTTTCCCTTGGCAATATTTTGTATTTTATCAATAAATGTTTTTCTGGGAATATATTCATCTCTTAAGGAAATTACTGCGCCATTATTATGTTTAATCCCCTCACTGGTGTATGTGGTATCTGCAATAATGATTTGTTGTATCTTAAATTTTTCATACAGATATTTAGTGATATACTCAACACTTCCACCACCATGTTCTTCCCAGCTTGTAAAAGCAATGACCCCATTATTCAAGGTTTCAGCTAATTTTAATAACATCCATATACCGAGTCTGTTATCAAGGTAGGGTGACTGGATAGATTGTTCCGTCAATCTGAAATTTGGTTTAAAGGTTAAACTTGTTCCCGGGTTTATTAATCGTTTATAGATATAGGATAGGTTATACTCATTGCTGTTTTTATGTAATAAACATTCTATTCCACCTATTGAATCTTCACCACGCAGTTTATAACCAGTTTCACTAACCGGGCTTCCAATAGGTATTAATTCTTTATCATACCGGACAGTGTATCCGACTGTATCCATATGGGCAATAAGTGCAACATTAGGTTTTCCAATTATCATAAGAAGGTTATCCTGAAACTCATTGCCGTATATAAGTTTTGGTTTTTTTTTCCACCAGTATTTTGAACTGTTAATGTAATCAATAAGAAATTCTTTCATCTTTAGCTCTTCTCCGGATGGTGAATGAATATTACATAAAGTTTTCAGAATGTTCATGATATAAAGTTTATCAATGATTTTAAATGTTCTCATATGAAATCAATGGGTTAACCCTTTGATTCCTATGGATTGCTGTTGGCCAGTATTTGATCTTGATTTCGCAATATAATGTATAAAACCTAATTTGCAGATTTTAGTTTATTTAGAAATAAATTGTAATGTCTTTATTATTTTTAGTCTATTAGAAATTTCTTCAAAATTACTAATTCTAATACTGATTTCAAGTACGCAACTTTCAAGAAATTCCTGCTTATCTATTTTTACTCCCGGATCTTTAACAATTCTCATAACCTCGTTCATCGCTGGATACTCAAATTCAAATAAAATCTTTTTAGTTATTGTTTTTGTAACAATATGGGCATTTTCTATAGCATCAGCTGCAGCAGATTTGTATGCATTTATTAAGCCTGGGATTCCTAATTTTGTACCCCCAAAATATCGTACAACAACTATTAGGATATTCGTTAGGCCAAATGACCTGATTTGTCCTAAAACTGGAGGGCCTGATGAGTTTGCAGGCTCACCATCGTCGCTTGAACGATAAATAGGGCGCTCTTTGCCAATATAGAAAGCATAAACATGGTGTCTTGCATCATGATATTTTTTTCGTAACAATGCTCTGTATTCCTGAACTTTAGATTCACTATCGACAGGGAATGCTAAAGCAATAAATTTGCTCCCTTTATCTTTGAAAAATCCTTCTGAAATTTTTTCAATGGTTTTGTATGTATCATTGGTTTGCAATGGCGGTTGTTTATTGTTTAATGATGCAGTAATTAATAGTCATTTCGCGGCTACTGAGCTTGTCAAAGTATCGCTGTCATTTGTTGTCATTCGCTTCGCTGTAATTAATTGACATTTAATTGCGTTGTCATTAATTGTAACTACTTAATGACCACCTAATGACTACCAATTACTTAATGGCAACCTCTAAATATCCCAACTTCCTCGTTACTCTGATTTTTTAAGACACTTGCTTCGACTAGCTCAGCACAGCGCATTTACAGAAGTAAAATCGAGCCTAAAAAAATCAGAAAGCCTCGAATTTTGAATTTTTAGAGATCACCTAATGACTATTATACTAATAACTACTTAATGACAAAATATTTAAAATCCAGGCTTTTGTAATTTATTCTGTTAAGATATTTTTTAAGGTCCTTAAATCAATTTCCCAAATTTGAGCAATTTTTTTTATCCAGAGTTTTTCATTTTTAATGTATTTGTTATCAGCTAAGGCAATTTCTTTAAGGTCTTTAAGACTTTCTATTTTTTTTTCTTTATCAAACCATACATATTCATTAATCCTTCTGGCAATATCAAAAACTTCTTCTTCAAATTCTTCCTGATTCATGGTTCGTTTGTACCAATCCATCACATCATCCATCACACATGCAAATTCTCCTTTTGTAATTTGTGAACCAGTCCATTTTGTAATTAACTTCCAAATGGTTAACTGTTCTTCTCGAACATACTTGCCATCTGTTAAATGAGCAAAGGCGAGATATAAAAAACCAAAATAATGGGTTGAAGTAAGCTTTATTAAATTCATGGTTCTAATTTAGTTCACAAAAATAAGCTATTTTATTTTATATTTGTGAATCAAAGTAAAATATGCGTAAAATTCCAAAATACAAAGGGTTAAGGATTTATTTAGTGGCATTCATTTTATATTATATGCTAATTTCGCCAATGTCAAGTATGTTATATGTCACAAATTTTCCAAAATTGCATGAATATTCCAAATTATTGAAAATGATGGATGATTCATCTAAAGATTCTTTGGGAGCTATTTCTGAAAATGATTCTATCCGGACAAAACCTGAATTAATAGATACTGTTAATTCAGGTAACTCAAGAATTAAGACTTCATTTGAGAAAAAGGATCAAGGTCTGGCAATTTCTACAAAGAAAGGGGATTATCCCAGAAGAAATTACTTTGAACTCGAGACACTTTTTTTTAAGTTATTAATAGTCGTATTTGTAATAGGTTTTCTATTTGCTTTACCTTTTAAAATTTATTTTCGACGGAAAAGAAAAAATAAAATAATTCCTGGTTTTGTAGAAAAGTTTTGCAAAAAAACACTGATATATTCACCATTAATTAATGCAGGGATTGTTTCAATTGCGTTTATTGTTACGGGTTTATACATGGTTGACAACCTTTTTATTTCAGGTGTTTTTACAAATGAACTTAAAAAGGAGATTTATCTGCAGTATTGGATTGTATTCATGGTTGCCGGCCTACTTACTATTACGTTTGTTTATTATTGGCAAAAACACAGGGTTCAGATAAGGTATATAGAACTTGTATATTCTAAGGTTGAGCTACGAAAAAGAGTATATAAATACAATGAAGGCAAAATAAGGTTTCGTTTGATTATTTCCAGTATATTAACAACTTTGTTACCACTGAGTATTGTTGTGTCATATATTTTATTGAGTATTACCTCTTTAAAAGAACTAAATATTTACGCACCTTCACAGTCTGAATTGGAACTTGTTTTTGGGGGGTATTACAAATTGTTCGATGATTCGAAAACATTATTAAGCCTAATAAATAAATACAATTTGTATTATATCAATGTTCCGGATACTATTCTCATGTTTATTGGGATAGGGATGGGCATATTTGTAACTATAATTTACTTATTGTTTTTTGTATATTGGTCAAATTCTACTCTTATAAGACCAATTGGCGAGTTATTAAGAAACATGCAAAAAACAACAGGTGGCAAATTAAATAATTACAGTATTGTTAGGACAAATGATGAAATTGGAGAATTGGCTGAGAATTATAATATAATGACAACTAAGCTAAATGATTATATTTCGGATATAGCAAAAATGAATGCAGAGCTTGAAGATAAAGTGAAAGAAAGAACAGCTGAAATTGAAGCTCAGAAAGAAGAAATTGAAGCTCAGAGGGATGAGGTTGAAAGCCAGAGAGATGAAATAGAGCATCAAAGAGATTATGTAATAGAACAAAGAGATCTAATCTCAACACAAAACAAGGCAATAACTGATAGTATTGAGTATGCAGGGACAATCCAAAATGCTTTACTGCCACCTGAAAATGTATTAAACCAGTATTTGGGTGAGCATTTTGTATTATTCAAACCAAGAGATATTGTAAGCGGCGATTTTTATTGGGTGCATCAAAGGGAAAGTGACAAAGATAAAAAGCATGTTTTTATTGCTGCAGCGGATTGTACAGGACATGGTGTCCCCGGTGCATTTTTGAGTATGTTGGGAATAGCTTTCCTTGACGAAATTGTTTCTGTTAAAGAGGAAAACAACCCTGCAAGAATATTAGATAAGCTTAAATCGAATGTGATAAAATCATTACATCAAACTGGTGAAATTGGAAAATCAAGAGACGGGATTGATATTGCTTTATGTTATATTGATTATGAAAGCCTTAGGTTAAAATATGCCGGGGCTTATAATTCGATATACATTATTAGAAAAAATAATAATAGTGATGCTCACGATGTAGAAGCATATAGTAATAGCGAATATTATAAGGTTGAACAAAATAAAGACTTTGAACTTGTTGAAATAAAAGCAGATAAAATACCTATTGGTGTTTCACCCAAAAAGAGTACATCGTTTAAACTAAAAGAATTTCAATTAAAGAAAGGTGATATGATCTATTTATTTTCAGATGGCTATGTTGACCAATTTGGAGGTAAGAATAGATTGAAATTTCTATACAGGAGGTTTAAAGATACCTTAATCTCAGTAAATGGTTTGCCTGTACAACAACAATTAATTAAAATTGAAAGGGTACATAATGACTGGAAGGGTAAAGAAAATCAAATAGATGATATTTTAGTAATCGGAATAAAAATTTAGTGTTGGATAATTATTAATTAT
>JBDLJL010000146.1:0-12221 GCA_039714415.1 Bacteroidota bacterium | reverse complement strand
AATATTATAATGTTCAGCTACTTTTTCGTGATTTTGAATTACTTCGGGAACCTCACCTTTCCGGTATATTTTCATTTTATCAGGATCAACAAAGTGCATGATAACAACATCACAAACCGGATTATTTTTACGCACGTGCCTTATAATTCCTTCCATTGCCCGAATCTGTTCTTCGGAAGTTCGTCCGTTTATGGCGTCATTTACGGCAGCCTCTTCAAAAAGCAGGTCAACCGGACCATTTTTAAGAACATCGCGTTCGAACCGGAATGCCGCAGGAGTAGTGCCCATAGAACCAATACCTGCAGCAATGAACTCAAATTCAGTATCAGGAAAACGATTAGTGAGATAATTGCAAACGGAATCACGCCAGCCACCATTATAGGTTATAGAGCCTCCCAAAAAGGCAACTCTTCCTTTTTTCTCCTGCTCAAATTTTATAAATGAATTTCTTATCCCCCCACGTAATTCGTGGTAAGCTGAAGCATCAAGGCACTCCTCTTCCAAAACGGAATTATATTTTATAAAATCGGCTCCCAGCCGGGGGTTATCAATAGGGAAATGATGGCCAAACAACTTTTGTTCGCCTTCGGTACAGGGAACAACTGTTGCAATTCCACCAAGCTTTATATAACGGTCGATTAACTTTAATGTATTTTCCTTTGCTGGAACAACTTCATCATTTAAACCAATCATATGAATTACAGGAACCTTGTGTTTTGCAAGTTCTGCCAATCCATCAACTGGATTTCCGATATAATCTTTTGCCTCTTCAACTGTTTCAAAACCATATTCAGCCATCAGGAGTTTCCAGTCCTCGGAACTTCCTTTCCCGATTCCGAAACCACCCGGCCAGCTTTTAAAATCGCAAACCGGTGCTTCGGCATAAATGGCATTTACCTTCTCAGGGTTCTTTTTAGCCCAGTTGTAAACAAACAGCCCGCCGCGGCTTACTCCTTCAAGAGTAACTTTTTTATTTAGATTAAATTTTTTAATAACATGGGCATAGAACCTATCCCATACAGCAACAGCATCTGGACTGCCATACTTATTTTTCGTATCGATAAATGCCAGATGATATCCCTCTGAAACCAGCATGCTATCCATTTCTGTATGCCACCAGGGAAACCGGGCCCGCCACACCCAGGGATTTCCTTCCAGTGACTTTTCTGGTTTTACCACCCAGGCGTTATATTCCTCAAACGAAAAATTAATTTGTTCAAACCCTTTCCAGTTAGAAGTTTGTTGTGCTCCTACAGTAAAGGTAAATGCACTTAGTAGGACAATCAGGCTAACGGCGATATTTAATTTAGTTGATTTTAACATAAAATTAAAGGTTCTACTACCATTTTAGTGGGTGCTTAATTATAAGGTAATTTTTAGTTTAAATTTACTATGGTTATTTGTTGATTTGTTTATCTGTTTATAAGCTGCATAATTAAGCTATATAAGCATATATGGCATAAACAAATAAACGTATAAACAAATAAACAACATGCATTTTAATCAGTTACCCACTAAATTTGCAGTAATACCAAATAATCTATAGATTTATTGCTTTAGTTCCCTTATACTCATTGATAATTTTATATTTTTACAGAATTATTAAATTTCAAAAGAATGATTTCAAAAGAACAAGTTAAAGAGTTAGATGATCGCAAGTTAGCGTTAAGGAGGCATCTTTGACATTGCTGACAAATTAATTACACTTGAAAACGAAGAAGAAAAAACACAAGCGCCTGATTTTTGGGATGATCCGAAAAAAGCAGAACTTCAATTAAAAAAAGTACAAGCAATTAAATCATGGACTAATGCCTTCAGTAAAGTAGAAAGTGCTGTTGATGATTTGTCCGTATTATATGAGTTTGCATTGGAAGGTGAAGCATCTGATGAAGAACTGGATGAGCAGTACAAGAAATGCATTGAACTAATTGAAGACCTTGAATCGCGTAACATGTTACGTAATGAAGAGGACAAGTTTGGCGCAGTTGTAAAAATTAATTCCGGCGCAGGTGGTACTGAAAGTTTGGACTGGACTGCCATGCTTATGCGTATGTACATCCGTTGGGGTGAACAAAATGGATATAAAGTCAGGGAAAGTGCCCGTCTTGATGGTGAAATTGTTGGAGTAAGTACGGTTACACTGGAATTTGAAGGAGAGTTTGCATACGGTATGCTTAAAAGTGAAAATGGTGTGCATCGTCTGGTAAGACTTTCACCTTTTGATTCTGCCAATAAAAGGCATACTACATTTTCCTCGGTTTATGTTGCCCCAATTATTGATGAAACTATTGAAATTGTAGTTAGTCCAGCAGATATAAAGTGGGATACTTTTCGCTCAGGTGGGGCAGGTGGCCAAAATGTGAATAAAGTCGAAACTGGTGTGCGTGTTCGGCACGAACCTTCAGGTATAGTAGTTGAAAACACCGAAACCCGTTCACAGCTTAAAAACAAGGAAAATGCCATGCGTATTTTAAAATCACATCTGTACGAAGAGGAATTAAGGAAAAAGAGAGACGAACAAGCTAAAATTGAAGGTAGCAAGAAGAAGATTGAATGGGGTTCACAAATTCGCTCGTATGTGATGCATCCGTACAAAATGGTAAAAGATGTCCGAACCTCTTTTGAAACCTCGAATGTGCAAGCGGTAATGGATGGCGATTTAAATGGATTTATAAAGGCCTATTTAATGCAGTTTGGTAAAGAATAGGTGTGCTCTAAAAATCCAAATTTTTGCGTTACTCAAATTTTTCAAGATGCTCATTTACAAAAGTAAAATCCAACCTTGAAAAATTTGAAAGCCTTAAACTCTGAATTTTTAGAGAACACCATTAGTAATTAGATAATTAGTAATTAAAAGAACAACATCGTAAGAAACGAAACGGATCCCCTATTGTTTTACCCGTTGCTAATTTAAAGAACAATTTACAAGCTTAAAACCTAAAATTATGAAAATAAAATTTATTAAAACCTTAACAATTGTTGCGATTTTATTAATTACTCAAGCATCTATTTCCCAAAAACTTGTAATATTGCATACCAATGATATGCATTCAATGCTAACGGGTTTTGGACCAGAGCTTTCTTATACACCAATGTCAATAAATGATGATCAAACAATTGGTGGTTTTGCTAGACTTGCAACTCTTTTAAAAGAAGAAAAAGCAAAATCGCCTAACTCAACTTTAATTGTTGATGCTGGTGATTTTTTAATGGGTACAATTTTTCATGCTACTGAACAAGAAGCAGGTTTTCAAATACCATTAATGAAAAAAATGGGTTATGACGCTATAACAATTGGTAATCATGAATTTGATTATGGCCCTGTTGCATTATCAAAAGTTATTAATTCAAGTGCTAAAAGTGGTGAAATCCCGGAAATTATTGCTTCAAACCTTGTTTTTAGTCAAACATCAAAAGCTGATAATGGTCTTGAAAAATTAGTTAAAGAAAATATCATTAAAGAATACACAATTATTGAAAAAAATGGCTTGAAGCTTGGGATAATTGGTATTGTAGGCGAAGATGCGGATAATGTAGCACCAAATGCAAAACCTGTTACGTTCGCAAAACAGATAAAAACGACAAAAAAGCTTGTGGACAAATTAAAAAATGTAGAAAAAGTTGATTTGGTCATTTGTTTGTCGCACAGTGGATTTTATCCTGACGAAAAAAAAGGTGGATATGCTGGTGAGGATATAAAATTAGCTGAAAAAGTTAAAGGTTTAGATATTATTATTAGTGGCCACACCCATGTTAAAACAGAAAAAGCAATAAAAGTAAATAATACAATTATTGTCCAAACCGGTGAATATGTTAAAAACCTAGGCCGTTTAGAGCTTAACATTGAAAATAAAAAAATAAAAAGTTTTGAATTTTTGCTTATCCCTGTTGATGATAAAATTATGGGTGATGCTGAGGCTAATAAGTTGATTAATGATTATAAAGAAATTGTAAGCAAAAAGTATTTCAGCCCATTGGGATTCTCGTATGCACAACCCATTGCCGAAACCGGTTTTACACTAAAAAGAAATTCATTAATAGATAAGAAAGTGGGTACCATAGGCACTTTTGTTGCCGATGCAATCAAATTTTATGTTGATAAATATTCAGATGATGTTGATTTAGCTATTGTAGCTTCAGGAATGATTAGGGAGAATATAATGATGGGTGAAATAACAGCACCTGACATTTTCAGAGTTTCTCCATTAGGTGTTGGGTTTGATGATATACCGGGTTATCCAATATCAAAGATTTATATTACCGGTAATGAAGTAAAAAAATTGATGGAAGTGGTTGTTATGGCTCAAAAGCCTGGTGATGACAGTTATATAAATTATTCGGGTGTAAAAATTGATGTGGACAAAAGTAAAATGATGCTGCGAAAGGTGCGAAAAGTATACCTTGAGGGTGAAGAATTAGATATTTCAAAATCCAACAAAAAACTGTACAGCGTTGCTGCAAGTTCTTATTTGTTACAATTTATTGGAAGAATTAAAAAAATAAGCCACGGATTAATAAAAGTCGTTCCTAAGGACGAAAAGGGTAATGTGATTACTGATATGAGCAAACAAATAATTGATTTTGACACCAACAAAAAAGGCAAGCAGGAAGGTAAAACCTGGATTGCTTTAATTGAATACCTAAAAAGTTTTGAAGATATGAATAGTAATGGTTTGCCCGAAATCCCCATAAGATATAAGCAGTAGCATAATATTTAAAGAGCAAACTGTCGCTATTAAAAATCTTCTCTTCGAGAATATCGGGATAGGGGTGCAAAAAATGTTATAGTAAAACAATTCCAGTATGCCTATCTCACAGAATCATAGAGAAGCCCAATAATTATTCTGGTATTTTTCTCGTTTAGTTAAAAACTTGATACAATAAACATGAAAAAACTCAGCCTATTTCTATTCATCTTTGCAATCACTTTTAATTTTTCTAATGCCCAACAACTTACTTACAAACTAAAAGTAGTTGATATAAATCAACGCTCAATAAGTGGATTGAACATCCTCGTTAAAGAAACAACTACCAAGGAAAAGAAGCAACTTTATACGGATGCTTCTGGTGAGGTCCTTATTGAATTAAATACAGGTAAACGTTGGTCATTAAGTGTAGGAAAAATGCACAACTATAAAGTATTACAAGTTCCAGAAACAGGAATGGCTAAATCGAGCGAATTTTTGACCTACGACCTGAAACGATGGGAAAGGAAAAACCGCCCCATGCCTGACCGTAGCAAAATTGATTTCATATATGTAAAACAAAAGGTTTATAATTCCACCCGCCCAACCAAAACAGAATCAATAGTTCAGCTAAATATAAAAAGAGCAAACAAAAAACCACTTACTTATTACCCTGTGCAGCTCACATGTCTGGAAACAAAAACCATTTATACCGCTAAAACGGATAACCAGGGAATTGTTCGGTATTTAGTTCCAATAGGCTATGATTATGAAATTGATATTGATGGTATTGAGAGTTATAAATTTATGGAGTTTTTATCAAAACACCCATCAAAAGAGCGTTATGAGTTCACCTATGAACCAACAAACATAAAAGAAACAATAATTAATGATACTATTACCCAACAATTACCGGAAAATCAAACAGGGACTTCTGCACGAATTTATTATAAAATTGTTGTAAAAAACAGGTCAGGCGAATTACTGGAAAATGAAAGCATTTACCTCAATCTTATTAAATCAAAGAAAGTTTACAAAGCCAAAACCAATATGGATGGTGAGGCGTTTTTCCTTCTACCAAAAGGAAAGAAATACCTGGTCAATTTGGATTTTCAAAAAGATATTAATGTAATTAGTTTGTCAAACAGATCAGGTATTGGTGATGGCACAATGTGGATCACTTATAAGCCTGACCCTAAATTAGAACATCCGGAACAGTATATCCCCACTATTGAAAGTCTTTTCATAAATGAATTTAATAATTTTCTTACAAAACAATTTCCTCAACCGGAAAGAGGTAAACCATTAAAAATGATTGTGGAATGGGGGAATAATTTAATTAACAGTAAATCAAAAGAAGCAGTTCTAAATATAGGGTTTACGGCTAACAATGATGAGACAGATAAATACGGGCCACCCATTAATATTTCATTTGTGATGGATAAAAGCGGTTCCATGGCCGGATATGACAGGATTGAAGAATTGAAAAAATCGCTCGATCATTTTGTTTCATCTTTAAGGGATGATGATATTGCTTCATTGATTGTTTTTGATAGTGAACCGGAACTCCTTATTGAAACAGGAAAAATCGGTGGTAAGAAAGATGAATTTATCAGCCTTATTAATAGTGTAGAAGCCAATGGATATACCAATATTTATAAAGGTATGATAATGGGTTATGAAGAAGTTCTAAAAAACATGATGCATAAAGGAACAAACCGTTTAGTTTTATTAACGGATGGTTTTGGTGAAACTGAAGTTGATGTAATTGTTGGTAAATCAAAGGAATATAATGCAAAAGGAATAGAACTTTCTGCAATTGGAGTTGGGCAATGGTATAATCAGTCCTTATTAAAACTATTGTCTACCAATGGTGGAGGTCTATTCCAACATATTGGCGAGGCTAAAAATTTACAGGAAAGTTTTAAAAAAGAATTATCAGGTCTATTATACCCGGTGGCAAAAGATGCAAGTGTTGAAATTATTTACAATAACAAAATTGTTTTTAAGCAACTATATGATTTCCCTTTCAAAAAAACAAAAAGCAACACTGTTAAAATGAAGCTTGATAATATTTACCCCGGCTTAAACAAAATGGCGATGGTAAAATTTGATTTAAACCACCCTGATAAAAACATTGAAAAACAACCCATAATTATTCGAATGAAGTACTTTGATTATAAAAGTAATAAGCAAACGATTATGGAAGAAAAGGCCTATTTGAAGTGGACTGAGTCAAAAGGTAAACTTGAACTTATTTTAGAGAGTGAAGAGAAAAAACTTTATGCTATTGCCATTATGAATCAATCACTCAAAGTAATGGCCGATGCTTTTTCGCAGGATGATTTTATAAAAGCCCAAAATGTAGTAAACAGGACAATAGAACAAATTAAGGGTTTATACCCTAAAGCCAAAGATGAAGATGTTTCTGTGCTGTACGAAAAATTGCAAGAATATTCAGATATTTTAACCCAATATAAAAAGAATAAGTTTAAACAGTAGGCAGCTTACTGCCTACTGAAGACTGAGAACTATTTTCTTTTCCTCTTTTTTGACCAATTTTCTGATTTCTTGTCATTAAATTTTTTACGTGTTTTCTCTCTACTTTTGCCGGTTGATTCACCTTTCGATTGTGCCAGTTCAACAGAAATTCTTAGACCATCATGTTTTTTATTCTCAAATGATTTTAGAATTTTTTCTTCGTGTTTTTTTTCAATTTCAAAAAACGAGAATTTTTTCATTAAATCAATTTTCCCAATTTCTATATCTTTTGAGCGGGTGTTGTCGTTAATTATACCTATTAACTTCACAGTACTTAGATCATGGTTGGTTCCCAAATTAATAAAGAAACGCGAAAAATTACCATCTCTGGATGCTCTTCCTCTATCTGATCTGTCTGACCTATTTGATGACCTTTCAGATCTGGATCTACTTGATCTTTCCGACCGGTCACCTCTGTCCGATTTTGATGAAACGTTTAGATCCGGTGCATTTTTATAATAAGCTAAAAATCGATTAAATTCAGCTGAAACAAAATGTTGAATAAGTTCTTCGCGGCTTAACCATTCCAGTTTTTTATATATTTCAGGTAAGAACTGTTCAATCTGGGAGTTGTCCACCTCAATTTTCTCAACTTTGTCAATAAGGTTATATAACTGCTTTCCACAAATTTCTTTACCACTGGGCACAGGGGCATGTTCAAAAGTTTTTCCTACTTTCTTCTGAATCATCCTAATTTTGCCTTTTTCCCTTGAATGGATAATGGAAATTGAAACCCCTTTCTTCCCGGCACGGCCTGTCCTTCCACTTCTGTGAATATAAACTTCTAAATCGTCAGGTAAGTTGTAGTTTATTATATGGGTTAATTCGTTTACATCAAGCCCACGTGCAGCAACATCAGTAGCAACCAATAATTGTAAGTTCTTCACACGAAAACGGTTCATTACATAATCTCTTTGGGCTTGTGATAAATCTCCATGTAATGCATCTGCATTATAACCATCAGCCATTAGCTTTTCAGCAACCTCTTTCGTTTCTCGCCTGGTTCTGCAAAATACAATACCATAGATCTGAGGATTAATATCTGCAATTCTTTTCAAAGCAAGGTATCTGTCCCTGGCATTCACCATATAATAAACATGATTTACATTTGCTGCACCGGTATTTTTCTTCCCAGCTGAAATTTCCACAGCATTATTCATGTATTTTTTTGCAATATTTGCAATTTCTTTTGGCATGGTTGCCGAAAATAAAAGAGTCTGTTTTTCTTCCGGCGTACCTTCCAGAATAGCATCCAGATCATCCTTAAAGCCCATAGTTAACATTTCATCAGCTTCATCTAGAACCAAATAATCAACTGAAGAAAGTTTTAATTTCTTGCGCTTAATCAAATCCAATGTCCTACCTGGTGTTCCCACAACTATTTGTGCACCTTTGTTCAAACTCCTTATTTGTGTGTCAATGCTGGTACCACCATACACAGCAACAACAGAAAGCCCCTTTGTATATTTAGAATAATTAGTGATATCTTTGGCAATTTGCACACATAGTTCACGCGTTGGACTAAGTATTATTGCCTGTACATTTTTCGATTTTGTATCAATTTGATGAATTATTGGAAGACCAAATGCAGCAGTTTTTCCTGTACCTGTTTGTGCAAAACCAACTAAATCACGTTCGTCTGACAGTAAGTGTGGTATTGTTTTTTCCTGGATTGGCGTTGGGTTTACGAATCCTAATTCATCCAGAGCTTTTAAAATTTCCGAATTTAATTCTGTTTCTTTAAATGTCATAATGTATTTTGAGTTTTTATTATAACCACAAACCCAAACACATTACCGAAATGTTGCTTATAAGTCTCTGATTAGTTAATATTTGCAGACACTATGATTAATTAGTCCTGCTTTTCGAGTGCGCAAAGGTATATCTAATATTCGGCTTATTCTAATTTTCAATTTTTATAAGTGCTTATTTTATAGGCAAATCACATTAATTAATAAAGAAATACTTGAGTAGTGCCCTGTAATTGCGACAAATAGCACGATCGTACAACCACCTGAAAATCAAGTTAAAAAATGTTAATTGCTATAATTAAATAAAAAAAGACCGATCTAATATTATTAAGGTGGCTTATCACAACACTTCGTTAAATTTTTGTTTCGCGCAAAGCCGAAAAACCTGAAAACCTTGATTATCAACCCATTAAGCCACACTGCCAATGATTTTTAATAATCTGATATATAGGTGTTTACGGAAATTTACCGAACTATTGCTATTAGTACCTTAATTTAAATTTCGTTGTATTTATTTTAATTGATTATTGAGTGTTGTTTATTGAATATTGTATGTTTTTTTTATGTTTTTAACCTGAGATTGTTTATATCCCCCTACCCGATTGCCTTGGGTGACTTATAAAAACTCAAGGTTCAAAGCCTCGTATGTTCCGCTACTGCTGAAGCTTTCGAAGTCTAAATTTTCATGAGTTTACTTTCGTAAATGACCAATTAATGGGCAAGCGTAACGAAGAAGTCGGACTTTATAGACAGACTAAATAGTAATTTCTTTACCTACTTTAATGTCAATATATTTATGTCCAAATGCTTTTTTAAATTCATTGATACTCCATACAGAACTATCATGTGGCGATAATCCTACAAATTCAACATTTTCAGCTTTAATGCATTCAATCGCTTCAAAAACATCTTTTTCACTTAACCCATTCCAGGGAGCATAATCACTACCTACTATAAATTGAACTATAGACAATAGGCTGATATTTCCTTTTTTCAGGATTGGAAAATGCAAACCGCCAAAAACAGCATAAATATTATCATCAAATAGTTGTTTTGTCCTTTCTATTATCTTTTGGATAGTTTGATGCCCGCAACCAACAATTAACACTATCCCTTTACCTTCAAGTCTTAATGCAAGGGCTTGCTCTTCAATATAACCCATTATAAATAAATGTCTTGGTATATTTCCAATAGTATAAACCCCAGGCATAATAACATTTGGTTTTTCTGGAATATTTATTTCATCTAATTGAGGATTAAATTCTGAGGCTTGTATTTTTACAGGTGCATAAACAGGTATTTTAGGCGTTTCAACTTTTGCTTGTGAAATACTGAAGGTTTTTGTCTTTTGTTCATTCATCCCACCTAAATGGTCAAGATGAGCATGAGAAAACACAATGTAATCTATATCGTTAAAAGATTTATCAAGTATTTTCATATTATGCAACAACGGTGAAGGATGCTTCTTTGCCCTGTTAAATCCCAAATCCAGTAATATTTGTTTATCATCAGCAGAAATAAGATAAGAAACCCCGTTTTCAGTTTCCAGGTCATTACTAATACTTTCAGAATCAATAAGTGGCATAATCGAAATTGTTTTTACAGAGTTTTTGTCTGCAATTTTTTCAACTTTAGTGCTTGTATATTTCTCATTTGCCATTTCTCTACCTTGGTTAACTTTAATAGTTTGTATCATTAAAAAAGTGAAAATGACAACGAATAATAGTGAAAAGAAGTATAGAATAAACATTTTAATAAGATTAAAGGGTTAAAATTAAAGTATTATAAAATTCTAACTTGCATGTATGATTAATGCAAAAAACTCAGAGTTTTTAAATCCTGAAAGTTATAAATTATTCAAATAAAAAAGAAGTACCTATAATAGAACAATTAAATTAATATGTTTTAATATTTAATAAAAACTAAATATGAGTTTTAATTTTGTATTACTTTAGCGGTTCTTAAAAATTAGCAATATGGATATTATTTATAATGATTTTGTTGAAGCAAAAAACGTGCTTGTAAAATTTATAAATGACAAAAATAATCTAAAAAGCATTGAATTGGCAGGGAAAGAAATGGTTGAATCCTTAAAAAATGGCAAAAAAATCATTTCTTGCGGTAATGGAGGTTCAATGAGTGATGCTATGCATTTTGCAGAGGAATTAACAGGCAGATTCCGGGAAAACAGACCGGGTATAGCTGCGATCTCAATTTCTGACCCATCGCATATATCCTGTGTGGCTAATGATTTTGGCTATGAATATATATTTTCGCGCTTCATTGAAAGCATGGGAAATGAAAACGATGTGTTACTTGCTATTAGTACCAGTGGAAATTCGGCAAATGTTTTAAAAGCAGCAGAAACAGCAAAAAATAAAGGGATGAAAGTCGTTGCCCTTACCGGCAAATCAGGTGGTAAACTTGCAGCCCTTTGCGATATAGAAATAAGAGTGGCACATAAAGGCTTTGCAGACAGGGTTCAGGAAATACATATTAAAATTATCCATTCACTAATAAATTATATTGAATCAAATATTTTTTCTTAATTTTAAGGACTTAAATAAAATTGTTCCACTAAACAGCGAATACTCCCGTAATATCTAAAAACATATCTTAACCTATGCTCGTTAAAACCTTTGGAAGTGCCGTTCATGGTATTGATGCCCTTACCATTACTATTGAAGTGAATATTTCAGCCGGAATCAATTTTTTCCTGGTTGGCTTACCGGATAATGCTGTAAAAGAAAGCCAACAAAGAATAGATTCTGCACTAAGACAATTTGGCCATAAAATTCCGGGTAAAAAGATCGTGATAAATATGGCACCGGCAGATATCCGTAAAGAAGGCAGTGCCTATGATTTGCCTTTAGCTATAGGAATAATGGCTGCTGATGAACAAATACCTAATTCTGAAGTTCACAAGTACATGATTATGGGTGAGCTTTCGCTTGATGGCAGCCTGAAACCAATAAAAGGGGTATTGCCAATAGCAATACGTGCACGTGAAGATGGTTTTAAAGGTTTTATTCTTCCAAAGGAAAATGCAAAGGAAGCCGCAGTTGTTGATAAACTGGAAGTTTATGGGGTTGAAAATATTAAACAGGTAATTGACTTTTTTAAAGGCGAAATTGAATTAGAGCAAACCATAATTGATACCAGAAAAGAATTTTTTAATAGTTTACACGAATCTGAATTAGATTTCTCTGATGTAAAAGGTCAGGAGAATGTGAAACGTGCAATG
>JBDLJL010000145.1:0-12358 GCA_039714415.1 Bacteroidota bacterium | reverse complement strand
GTGAGTCGCTTCGCTAAGTTCTCATTTACAGAAGTAAAATCGAGCCTTGAAAAATTTGAAAGCCTTAATCTTTGAATTTTTAGAAGCCACCTTTAATTAATTATTCGTTTTAACATTTTTTTCGAAAAAACAAAATAGGCCTTTCCTTTATACAAAATGGAGTAATTATCGTGGCATAAGCCAAGACAGGAACATCTGCCAATTTCATCTTCATCAAAATATTCCAAAAGCCATTCATGTACAAAGCCTTGTGTACCAGCCTTGGTACAGGCTTCACCGTTGCAAATTTGAACTTTTGGTGTTTTGGACATAACAATCACAATTTTTAATATAAGCCCCTATATCAGGGTTGCTGTTTTTTTTATTTGTAAAGCTATTTGACAATAGGAAAACGCAGTTTTTACACAAAAACTATTCATTTACTATGTTTCTGATAAGAAAAAGTCAAAGACAATGCCTGTTCCGCTACTGCGGAAGCTTTCGAAGTCTTAATTTTCATGAGTTTACTTTTGTAAATGACTGGAAATTAAAATGAGAATAACGCAGTATTTGGCGTTTTCTTGCAGAAATTACTTATGTCTTCATCTTCTTTTTCTTAGCAGCCGGAAACAGAATATTATTCAAAATCAGCCTATAGCCCGGAGAGTTAGGGTGTAAGTCCAGGTTGGTTTTAGGATCACCAACATAGTGCTGATAGTCAGCCGGATCATGACCACCATAAAATGTCCATGTACCTTTACCATATTCACCATGAATATACCTGGCTTCATTGGCAGCTTTATATTCGCCCATAATTAGCACATTTGATTTAATCAAATCTTTGTTAAATGCTGTTGTTTGTCCCATAAAACCTTTAATGAGTGTTTCATGGTTTTGACATAACATGGTCGGCACAGGGTCCCATTTTGCAGAAAACTCAAAAAGACTGAAATAATCTTTTCCTTTAGGTACTTTTCGGTAATCTGAAACATCAATATCTGAATATTCATATTGAAAGGGATTTAAACTAATTTTAAAATCTTTAAAAGCAAATGTTTTTGTAAAATCCAGTTTATTTTGTGCCTGTGGGTCGTAAGGGTCACCATCAAACATTGGCCCGCAAATGTCTACATCAGTAGCTGCAAGGGCAATATCATAAGTGTCTGCTGCTGAACACATGGCAAACAAAAAACCACCACGTGTCACATAATCCCTAATGGTTTGTACAACAAATTTTTTCAGTTCAGAAACTTTCGCAAAACCCAATTCAGCAGCAATTGACTCTAACTCCCTTTTACTAGTCTGATACCAAGCAGTATTCCTATAATTTCCATAAAATTTTCCATATTGCCCTGTAAAATCCTCATGATGTAAATGCAACCAATCGTATTTTGATAAATCGCCTTCTACAATTTCTTTATCATAAATAATATCATAAGGAATTTCAGCATAAGTCAAAACCAATGTTACAGCATCATCCCAGGGTAATTTGCTTTTGGGGGAATAAACAGCAATTTTAGGTGCTTTTTCAAGCTTGATCCTGTCCATATTTATGTCAGGCCGGGCAATTTCATTAAAGATTTTCTGTGCCTGAAAATCCGCTACAACATGATAACTAACTCCCCGAATCATGCATTCTTCTTCTATTTTCCGATGATATGAGGTGATGAAACTTCCCCCCCGGTAATTTAGTAACCAACTGACTTCTATATCATTTTGTAGAGACCAATACGCAATCCCATAGGCTTTCAAATGATTTTTCTGACTTTCATCCATAGGAATTAACAAGTAAGAAGCAAAAGATACTTGCTGGAATAAAATAAATATGGCTATGAAAATTATTCGCATTGTTCTTATCACAAGTAAAATTTATGTTTGCTAATATTTGCAAGAAAATTCCAAACTTCAACTAACAAAACGACAAACAAACCTCAAAATTATAAATCTCAATTATTCAAACAACTTAACAATTTGCAAATTCAAGTAAATTGATGAACAAATGCAGTATAGGTTTCGAAATTATAATTTGTGATTTGTTTGATTTTTATATTTTGAAATTTGTGATTTTATTATTGATCCTTTGCAGAACACGCAGAAATAACGTTAAATATACCAATAATAGTACATTAAAACGGTGTATCTTCATCATTTACCGCGAAACCAGAAAAATCATCCTTTTGTTCTTTATTTTGAAGATCATCATTCATTTTTGAACCTAAAACCATTCCGCCCATTGTAGAGAAATCATCAGCACCAAGCGGAACAAGCTCGCTTGCTTCAAGTTCTTCAAATTTAGCCAGTTCCTGCCTAAATTTCAATTGAACATCTGTAATTGCACCATTCCTGTGCTTAGCAATGATTATCTCGGCCAGACCTAGTGTTGAATTTCCATCAGCATCTTCTGTAATACCGTATTTTTCAGGTCTATGGATAAATAAAACAAGGTCGGCATCCTGCTCAATAGCACCTGATTCACGTAAATCAGAAAGTTGAGGCCGTTTATCCCCGGAACGCATCTCTACAGACCTGTTAAGCTGTGATAATGCAATAATTGGCACATCCAACTCTTTGGCAATTGCCTTAAGTCCCCTTGAAATAGTACTTACCTCCTGTTCCCGGTTACCCTTTGTTTCCGGTGTCCCTGACATTAATTGAAGATAGTCAATTATAATCATTTTAATATTGTTCTGTGTTTTTAAGCGTCGGCATTTAGCACGCAACTCAAATAGGGTAATTGCCGGAGTATCATCTATATATATGGGTGCATCATTCAAATTTTTAATCTTCGTTTCAAGTTGTTGCCATTCAAATTCCTCTAACTTTCCGCTTCTCAGTTTCTCACTTGAAAGCTCAGTTTCAGCAGCAATTAAACGATTAACAAGCTGAAGAACAGACATTTCCAAGGAAAAGATAGCAATAGGAACTTGATGGTTTACTGCCATATTCCTGGCCATAGAAAGAATAAAAGCTGTTTTTCCCATTGATGGCCTTGCAGCAATAATTACCAGGTCAGATGGCTGCCAGCCGGAAGTAACACGGTCTAAACTTGTAAAACCAGATGGTTCACCACTAAGATTATCTTCCCTTTTTGAAGCTTCCTCAATTTTTTCAATGGCAGTATTAAGGACTTGAGAAATTTTAACCGTCTCACTTTTTATATTTCCCTCTGCAAGCTGAAAAATAGAACTCTCGGAGTAATTTAACAAATCGAGTATATCTACTCCATCATCATAAGCTTGTTTTTGAATGTCTGAAGCAACACGAATTAATTCCCTTTGAATATATTTTTGTGCAATAATACGCGCATGAAACTCCAAATGCACCGCTGAACCGATATTACTGGTCAGTTTTGAAACATAATAGGCCCCTCCAACCATTTCTAATTCATTCTTTTTTCTAAGCTCCTCTGTAACCGTGAGCATATCAACCGGTTTATACTCACTTGACAGATCAGAAATTGCCTGAAAAATCTTTTGATGGGCCTCCACGTAAAAGCTTTCCGGAATCAATAAATCAAGAATTTCCAAAGCTGCATTTTTTTCAAGCATTATTGCTCCTAACACTGCTTCTTCTAATTCTAATGCCTGTGGTGGAATTTTACCTAATTCAGAACTTTCTACTTTTTCTTTAAACTGGGGTTTTTTCTTTGTTGCCATTGATATTTTTGATTTTGAGCCAAAAAAAGAGGCACTTTGTCCCCTTTCATTTTAATATACAGTATTCTGTTTTCAGTAAGCAGTCTTTAAAAAGCAACTACATACTGTAGACTTCATACTGCCAACTTCTATATTTTTTAAACAACTTCTATATTAGGGAAATAATAGTTTTTTAAACACTAACAAATTCCTCTATCAGGATTTATTCGGAAAATTCACCCATTGCCGTAAACTTATCAATCCTCTGCTGTAATCTTTCCTTTACATCTATACTACTTAATTCTGTAAGACGTTTCTTTATTTCTTCTTTCACCGTTTGAAATGTTGCTTCCGGATCAATATGTGCCCCACCAAGTGGTTCTTTAATAATCGCATCAATTAAACCATTCTTATGCATATCTTGCGGAGTCAGTTTTAATGCTTCGGCCGCTTCTTGCTTATGATCCCAGCTACGCCACAAAATAGAAGAACAAGATTCAGGAGATATAACTGAATACCAAGTATTTTCAAGCATTAATACCCGGTCGCCGACACCAATACCAATAGCACCTCCCGAAGCTCCTTCACCAATAATAACACAGATAATTGGAACCTTTATGTTAAACATTTCGTAGATATTCCTGGCTATAGCTTCTCCCTGTCCTCTTTCCTCTGCCTCAAGACCAGGATACGCACCCGGTGTATCAATTAGCGTAACAATTGGTTTATTAAATTTTTCTGCCAAACGCATTAAACGTAGCGCTTTACGGTATCCTTCAGGGTTAGCCATACCAAAGTTTCGATATTGCCTCATTTTTGTGTTAATCCCCTTTTGTTGGCCAATAAACATTACAGTTTGTCCATCCACAGAACCAAACCCACCAACCATTGCTTTATCATCTTTAACATTCCTGTCGCCATGCAGTTCAATAAAGTCACCACCTGTGATTGCTTCAATGTAGCTTAAAGTATAAGGCCGTTCAGGATGCCTTGATACCTGCACTCGTTGCCAGGATGTTAAATTTGAATATATTTTTTTCCTTGTCTCTACTATTTTTTCTTCCAGTTCTTTTATAGTAGTACTGACATCAACATTGCTCTGTTCACCAATTTCTTTGGCTTTTTCAAGTTGTTCCAGCAATTCACCAATATTTTCCTCAAAATCAAGTAATACCATAAGATTCTATGTTATTTTTAACTTAAGTGTAAAATAATTGTGTTAGATAATTTCTGCATTCATCTTCAAGTAATTAGTCATTGAGAAAAGACCAAAATGACAAATGACCAATACACTAATGACTATTAATAGTTTACAACAAAATAAATATTAATATCAGCACAATTAAATTTAACTACAGCATTTTTTTAATACATTTTGGACGGCAAATTTATAAATTTCTGCCTAAAATGATTCAGCTTGTTAATAAAATACCTGTTTTTTTAATTCATTTTTTACATTAAGTCCTGATAATCTGACAAATAAAATAAAACAATTACATTTTACCAACATTTTATTAACTTTTATACTAATATGATCTTTGCATCTGCATCGAAAATATCATAATTTTGCTTCATGATCTGTTTCCCGAATGCAAAAATAAATATAGGTTTAAATATAGTCTCTAAAAGAGAAGATGGGTACCACAATTTAGAAACTGTTTTTTACCCTGTACCTTTAAAAGATGTTCTTGAATTTATTGTTCCTGAAAAACAAATTAAAGAAACTACCATTGAACTTAGCGGAACAGAATTAGACGTTCCTAATAACGAAAATATTTGCATTAAAGCATATAAACTTTTGGCTGCGGATCATGAATTGCCAAATTTACAAATGTATTTGCATAAAATGATACCTTCCGGTGCAGGTTTGGGTGGTGGTTCAGCTGATGCCAGCTTTTTGTTAAAAAGTTTGAATCAATATTTTAAGCTAAATATCAGTGAAAAAGGCTTAATGAATTATGCTTCAAAAATTGGAGCAGATTGTGCATTTTTCTTAAAAAATAGGCCTGTTTTTGCCAGTGGTACAGGTAACCAGTTTGAACATATAGAACTTGATCTGAAAGGATATCATATAATGATTGTAAAACCAAACTTATCCATTAGCACCGTTGATGCGTTTAATAACATTAAACCTTCGATGCCTGAAACCGGCCTTAAAGAATTAATAAAGCAGCCCATAAGTTCATGGAAAAATCAAATAAAAAATGATTTTGAACTTCCTTTGTTTCAAAAACACTCTGAACTAGGCAAAATAAAATCAATATTATACGAATTAGGAGCTGAATATGCTTCACTTTCCGGAAGTGGGTCTGCACTATTTGGATTATTCAAAAACAGACCGAAAGTTAATGTTCAATTTAAAGACACTTTTAATTGGGTATACGAATTATAATTATTTGGGAGCTATCAAATATAAAAACACGCCAATTGCAAGAAAAAGGATATTAGGAAACCAAACTGCAAATAATGAAGGAACCGTACTTGCTTTTGCCAGCTCTGTAAAAACTTGCATAAATAATATATATAAAAAGCTAAGGGTTAGCCCAATACCAATATTCAGCCCGGTACCACCCCTACGTTTTTGGGTTGACAAACTAACACCAATTAAAGTTAGGATAAAAGTGGAAAACGGAAAGGCAAAACGTTTGTATTCTTCAACTTTATAGGCCTCCAAATTATCGTCCCCCCTCATTTCCTGTTCAGCAATAAATACTTCTAATTCTTTAGAATTCAAAGTTTCAATAGATTTTAATACTCTTTTAAAGTCACCCGGGTTTAAATTTATAGCGGTATCTAAATTACTACCTGTAGATAATTTTTCCTTGTTCCCAATATAATCCCTGATATAATAATTTTTCACTTTCCATTTTTGTATGGTTGAGTCCCATGACACCCTGTCGGCCATCATTTTAGAAACCAGCTTTTTCCCTTCAAATTTCTCAATTGAAAATTTATAGCCGATATCCCGCGAATTATCATAACTTTGAAGATAAGCAAACACACCAGGTTCAATTTGCTTATGGATATCCCTTTTGTAAAACCCCTGGGCATTGTCAATATATTCCAATTCAAATGCAATACGTTCTTTATTCGCATCCGGTATTACATATGATGTTAAATAAAATGAAAGAGCCGCCAATAAAAGGGCAGAGATAAAATAGGGGTACATTAATCTTCGGTAGCTGACACCACTTGTAAGTATAGCCACAATCTCAGAATCGCCGGTTAATTTAGATGTAAAGAAAATAACAGAAATAAAAACAAACAAAGGGGAAAAGAAATTAGCAAAATAGGGGATAAAGTTCATATAATAGACAAAAATGATCTCGCTCCATGCCACGTTTTTTTCCATAAAATCATCTACTTTCTCCGCTACATCAAATACAATTACCACTGCCATAATCATTGCCAGCGCAAAGAAAAAAGTTCCAAGGAATTTTTTAATTATGTATATATCAATAGTAGTTAGCCTAAACTTTTTCATTTATGTCTATATACTTTTTAATTAAATTTTTTGCATCATTTGTTTTACCATAACATCTTTCCAAGAAGAAAACTCTCCTGTTTCAATTTTATTGCGTGCCTCACCTACCAACCAGAGATAAAATGCTAAATTATGCAGACTTGCAATTTGTGCACCCAGCCGTTCACCGGATGCTATTAAATGTCTAAGATACGCTTTTGAGTATTTTTGGTCAACAAATGAAGCACCATCTTCCTCAATTAGAGAAAAATCATTCTTCCATTTGACATTTTTAATATTAATAGTCCCATTTTTTGTAAAGAGCATACCATTTCGCCCATTTCGGGTTGGCATCACACAATCAAACATATCAGTTCCCAAAGCAATCCCTTCCAAAATATTAGCAGGTGTCCCTACTCCCATCAGGTAGCGAGGTTTATCATTTGGTAAAATTCCATTAACCACCTCTAACATTTCGTACATATCTTCAACCGGCTCTCCAACCGATAAACCACCAATAGCATTACCTTCGGCTCCATATGATGCAATCACCTCAGCAGACTGTTTTCTTAAATCTTTATAAACACTGCCCTGTACTATTGGAAAAAATGCCTGTAAATGACCATATTTTGCTTCTGTTTTTTTAAAATGCTTAATTCCCCTATCCAGCCATGAATGTGTTAAGTCCAATGAGTTTTTAGCATACTCATAATCACAGGGATATGGTGTACATTCATCAAAAGCCATCATAATATCAGCACCAATAGTTCTTTGTATCTCAACTACGCTCTCAGGTGTAAACTTATGCCGTGACCCGTCAATATGCGACTGAAATGCAGCACCTTCTGATGATAACTTTCTATTATCAGCAAGTGAGTATACCTGGAAACCACCACTATCCGTTAATATTGGTTTTTTCCAGTTCATAAATTTATGTAAACCACCAGCCAGCTCCATTGTCTCCATTCCTGGTCGCAAATATAAATGGTAAGTGTTTCCCAAAATAATCTGTGCTTTGGTGTCTTCTTCCAGTTCCCTTTGATGTATACCTTTAACAGATCCTAATGTTCCAACAGGCATAAAAATAGGTGTTAAAATTTCACCATGGTCTGTTGTTATTTTTCCACTACGGGCATTTGATTTAGGATCTTTTTTTTGAATATTAAATTTCACTTTCCCTATTTAAATTACATTGACAGTTTGGCAAAAGTAAAGATTTTTTTAAAACTATTAAGGCCACCTCTAATAATTAATTTAAAGCAACAAAGTAATTAATAGAGGTGGCCTTTAATCTGATTTTCTGCAAAGAATAATTCATCCGTTTATATTTTATTTTTTTTAATGGTCGGATGAAACCGCAAGTTAAAAATAATCATTATTCGCAAGCTCATGAGGGCTAAAGCCGTTCTCGTGTGTGCTAATAACCTTTAGCTCACAACCTGCCCCGATTTTTTTCGGGGAACACAGATTATATTAAACAAATCTTGTGAGTAATTCTTTTTAACATGCTTGTTTCAACTTATCTAATTTTAATTACTTTTGCCATTATTTTAATTTTTTCTTCTATTATGCCCAAAATCCTTGAACTTTCTGTTGTTGAATTAGTTATCTTAGTAATATTCAGCTTTACTTTCTTAATACAGCTTTTCTATTATTTGTTTTTCTATGTACGTATTGCTACCCACAAAGTAAAACCAAAAGAAAATAAAAGATTTCCTGTTTCCATAATTATTTGTGCAAAAGACGAAGCAAATAACCTTGAAAATTTTTTGCCAAAAGTACTTGAACAAAACTATCCTGATTATGAAGTAATAGTAGTTAATGACGGATCAATAGATGAAACAGAAGATGTATTAAAAAGAATAGGGAATCAATATGAGAATTTATATGTGACAACTTTACCGGAAAACACAAGACTCCGGCAAGGAAAAAAGCTCGCAGTTACTATTGGTTTAAAAGCAGCAAAAAACGAATGGGTTTTGTTAACAGATGCTGATTGCAAACCTGTTTCTGAAAACTGGATTAACAGTATGCAAAGTAATTTTACAGATAAAAATGAATTAGTTCTTGCATATGGTGGTTATATGGAACAAAAAGGTTTCTTAAATAAATTGATCCGTTTTGACAGCATGTTCATTGCTATGCAATATTTTACCTTTGCTATGGCAGGAATCCCTTACATGGGTGTTGGAAGAAATCTGGCTTACAGAAAATCAGTCTTTTTTAAAAACAAAGGCTTTGCTTCACATTTAAAACTAAAATCAGGTGACGATGACCTGTTTGTTAATGAAATTGCAAAAAAAGATAATACCAGCCTTGAATTGTCAACTGAAAGTTTTACCCGAAGTGTACCGGAATCTACATTCAACTCGTGGTATTATCAAAAGAAAAGACACTTAACTACCGGGCATTATTATCAGTTTAAACACAAATTTGTTTTGGGTTTAGAAATATTGAGTAGAGTTTTATTTTATATTTCTTTTATCCTCAGTTTTATAAATAGTAGTTTGATTGTTGTTTTTACAGCTGGATTTTTTGTTCGTTTTATTTTACAATTAGTAATATTTTATTCTGCTTCTGTCAAATTTAATGAGAAGAAAGTATTTTATTTAGGTATAATATTTGATTTGATTTTACCATTCATTAATTTTATCATTCATTTAGGGAATATTAAACTACGCAAACGACGAAATGAATTCGGAGGCTGAATTTTCAACTAAAGCTGAACGTGACAGATACCTGGTTAAAAAGGCCAGAGAGGGGGATCAACAAGCCTTTGCAGAACTACTTAGTTCATACAGGGACTCCCTTTTTTTTATGATGAAAAAAATGGTTAATAATGTTGATGATGCTGAAGACCTTACCATTGAGTCTTTTGGCAAAGCTTTTAATTTACTTGAGAGTTATACTGGTAAATTTGCATTTAGTACCTGGCTTTTTAAAATAGCAACCAATCATTGTATTGATTTTATCAGAAAACAAAAAAAACTCACTTTGCTATCAATTGATGAAGGCTCTGATGATGATATCCTCCCAAGCCAATACATACTTTCAGAAAACCCTGACCCGGAGGAAAAAATGATCTGGCAGCAAAAAGGAGAGTTGTTAAACGATTTTATTCATAGATTACATCCTGATTATCAAGAAATTATAAAACTAAAGTATTTTCAGGGTTTCTCATATATTGAAATTGCAGAAGAACTGGGTATTCCTTTAGGAACGGTAAAAGCAAGACTATACCGATCAAAAGAATTATTATTGAGTACATTAAAAGATAAAGATTTGTAATTAATGGCTCTTAAGAATAAGGAGTTTTCTTAAAAGCACTAATTGAATATTGATAATTATTGAATTGTTTCTGGTCACTGGTGGCTAGTTTCAAATCGTAAAAAGCAACATACAGGTTTAATAAGAATTGCACAGGTGAAATGGAAATAATTGAAAAATACTTCACTGATTTAAACAATCAACAAAAAGAACAATTTGCCAAATTAGATCATTTATATAGGGAATGGAATCAGAAAATAAATGTGATTTCAAGAAAAGATATTGACCTACTATATGAAAGACATATCATACACTCATTAGCAATTGCCAAAATTATCCAGTTTAAAAAGAATACCTCAGTTCTTGATGTAGGGACAGGAGGAGGTTTTCCTGGAATACCTCTTGCGATTTTGTTTCCTTCTGCAAGATTTCATTTAATTGATTCCATTGGTAAAAAGATAAAAGTTGTAAATTCTGTAATTCACGAACTAGGATTAAAAAATACAAAAGCTGAACAAAAGCATAGTAATGAGTTGAAAGGTCGATTTGATTTTGTTGTAAGTAGAGCGGTAACCGCTTTTCCAAAATTTGTGGATTTGATGCAAAAAAAAATTAAATACAAAAATTTCAATAGTTTACAAAATGGAATCCTCTATTTAAAAGGTGGTGATTTGGAAGAGGAACTAAAAGATTATCGAAAAAAAATATTGATTACCCCAATTAATGTTTTTTTTGAAGAAGAGTTTTTTGAAACAAAATCTGTTGTATATTATCCAATGCATTAATAATTTCAAATTAATCTGTAATATTTTAAGCCAAAGTATTTTGTTTAAAAGAAAAATATTTTACTTTTGCAGTCCGATTTAAGAAAATTTACAATTTAAAATAAAATAAAATGAAAAGGACATTTCAACCATCGAACAGAAAGAGAAAAAATAAGCATGGATTCAGGGAAAGAATGTCATCCGTAAGTGGACGCAAAATTCTTGCTGCCCGCCGAGCAAAAGGCAGAAAAAAAATATCAGTTTCTGATGAACCAAGCCATAAACGCTAAAAAATATTCTTTAAGATAATAATCTTAATGTTTTAATAATTTATACCCTTTCATCAATGATGGAAGGGCTTTTTTATTGTATGTCATTGATAAATCTCTAGATTCTTTAATATCTGCATTTTTGCATACTAATCAACTGATTTAATCAAGCTTAGCAGCATTTTAAAAGATTGATGGGCATTAACCGCATGCATTATATTTGCAGGCATTATGATTGATTCACCCTTTTTCAGCTTAAAAGCTTTATCATCAATAACTATCTCGGCTTCACCGTCAAGTATTTGAACCAAAGCATCGAATGGTGCTTTATGTGGGCTCAGCTTTTCTCCTTTAGCAAATGCAAAAAGACTTATTCTTCCAGTTTTTTCATCAATAATACCTTTACTTACAATGGTTCCTTTCTGGTAACTAACCTGTTCACAAAAATTTAAAACAGTGCTGTGGTTTATTGTTTGCTTTTTCATAATTAATGAAATTAAGATGCGTTTATCCTGCTAAATTAAAAAATTTTAAATAGTTTCTGCAAGAAAACTACCCTTTTTTAAAATTTCCTTCAGTCTTGCATGATATATTTTATCTGATTTTTTAAGTTTTAGGTAAATTTCTTAATAATGTCTTGTATAATTTGTCAAAAACCTCGTAAAAGACAGATATTCTGACATATAGCATTTTTTTGGGTGTACCTATCCCAATCAATTTTATTTGACAACTTTGTAAGATGCTTATTATCAGGCCGCTGACTTAAGCTTTGCTCTTTATTTTTCTTCTGCTTTTTAAGCTCTTGCTTTAGTAATTCTTTGCCTATCCTGTGAAGGTTATAAGCGGTTACACCCAGGCCAATATATCTTTTAAAGCCATGACAACCTTTATCTGGACATCTGTCCAGCCCTCTGTGTTCCAACTCATTAATATTGGATTCTACAGCGCTGTGCTTATTCTTTAACTTCTTGAAAATTGGTG
>JBDLJL010000144.1:0-12482 GCA_039714415.1 Bacteroidota bacterium | reverse complement strand
TTTACAGCATAGCTTATTTGGGGGGATTGCTTCACTCGTCCCTCGTTCGCAATGACGTTCATTGTGCAGGCGTTGAAGCAGTTATCGGAAACTGCTGTTGCCATAAGTTATAATATTTTCCTTTTTTGCTATATAAATATTCATGGTTGCCTTCTTCAATTAGTTTTCCTTGTTCAAGTACTGCTATTTTATCGGCATTTATCACTGTGCTTAGTCTGTGTGCTATAATTATTATTGTTTTTCCTTGTTCTCTTAATGTTTTTATGGTGTTTTGTACGTATTTTTCACTTTCTGTATCTAATGCAGATGTTGCTTCATCAAGTAAAAGTATTTCCGGGTTACGGTATAAGGCACGTGCTATTGCAAGTCTTTGTTTTTGTCCGCCCGAAAGTGTTGCTCCGTTTTCGCCAATATAGGTGCTGAAATTTCCGGGCAAGCTTTCAATAAACTTTAAAATGCCGAGGTCTTTGCAGATATTTACAACACGTTCCATATTTGGTTCAAAATCGCCAAGTGCAATATTTTCAAGCACATTGCCCGAAAACAAATCCAACTGCTGTGGTACAACAGAAACAATCTGCCTTAAACTATTGTTGGTTAGCATATTAATATTATAGTCACCAATTGTTATGCTTCCGCTATTTATTGTATAAAGTTTTTGGAGCAATGCAATTAATGTTGTTTTGCCCGAGCCACTTTCGCCAATTATTGCAGTAATTTTTCCTTTTTCAATATCTAAACTAAAATCTTTGAATACTTCAGCCCGTGTTCCATAGGTAAAACTTACATCCCTAAATACAATATTGCCAACCAATCCTTCTCGCAGTTCCATTTTATTTTCTTCGCTTTCGCGTTCCAAATCCATAATCTCAAACAGTCGGTCAGCAGCAATAAGTGCATTTTGTGCTGTTTTGTTCATACCGATTAATCCGGCAGCCGGCCCGGTAAAATAACCTATCAAGGCATAAAAAGAAAGCAGTTCGCCGGGTGTAATGCTGCCATCAATAACAAAATAAGAACCGGCCCATAAAAGTATAATGGTAAAAATGCGACTAAGGAACTCACTGCTGTTTGTTGAAAATATAGAATTCAAACCTGATTGGTAAACCGATTTTAGTAAGCCTATAAAACGCATTTCGGTACGCAGGTTTGCAAAATCTTCAAGCCCAAATTGTTTAATGGTCTTAACAGAGTTAAGAGATTCAACTAATTGGCTCTCAAGCTCTGCCGAGTTTTCCATTAATTTTCGTTCACGTTTTTTGTTCAACTTGTTAATAGCATAATAATTTAGGGCATACAATGGGATAACAATAGCAGCAATTAATGCAAGTTGCCAATTATAGATAAACATCAGCGAAAAAGAGAATATTATGATGAAAATGTTTACAACAAGATTAATAGCAACATCATTAATAAATGCCCTTATTTTTACTGCATCGTTAACACGCGAAATAATTTCGCCAACCCGCATGGTATCAAAAAAGCGTTGTGGTAGTTTTAGCAAGTGTTTGTAATAGCCTAAAATTAATTGTGCATCTATTTTTTGCCCTGTTTTTAACACAAAAACACTTTTTGTGGCACCTATAAAAATCTGCAATAGCAAAATTACAATCATACCCACACTTAGCATGTTCAGCAAATTAGTATTTCTGCCAACCAACACATAATCGGTAATTTTTTGTATGTAAATTGAGGTGGAAAGTCCTAATATCGTGTAAATTATCGCCCCGAAAAGAGCTTGAGCAAGTATGCTTTTGTTTGGTTTCAGCAAATAAAGAAAACGGCTGATATTTGATATTTTTTTATCGGCAATTTCAAAATCTTCATTTGGAACCATTAACACAAGAACGCCTGTCCAGATTTTAGTAAATTCTTCAATAGGCATTTTTTCAATTTTGCCCTGTCCCGGATCCATTACTTTTATGTATTTATCTGTAACTTTATAAACTACAAGGTAATGGTGCAGTTTTTCGTCAATAATAACATGTGCAATTGCTGGTAATGGTATTTTTGGCAGGGAATCTGCCCCACCTTTTACACCTTTGGCTGTAAAACCCAGTTTTTCGGCTGCTTTTAGCAAGCCAAAAACATTTGTACCTTTTTTATCGGTACCCGCAATTTGCCTTATTCGTGCAACAGGTAATTTAAGTTTATAATGTTCCGAAACTGATGCAATACATGCAGCACCACAATCGGTTATGTCTCTTTGTTTAATTTTTATACTCATTTATTTATTTTTTTTAGACGCAGATTTTCGCTGATGATTATAATTTTTCGCTTCGCTCATTATTTTTTTTGACGCTGATTTACGCTGATAGTTATGATTTTTATTTTTTTATCATTATAATCTGCGAAAATCTGCGCCCAATGTTTTTTATTATAACAATTAGCGTCTAATTAATTAACACTAAGCATTTTCGGGTTTAGCCAGTCATCTGTTTTATCGTATAGTAATTCAAATAAAGAGCGACGTGTAAGTTTAAAACGGCTTGTAAGTGTCATTCCTTTTTTTAGTTTGCCTTTATATCCGTTTTTTAATTTAAGATGCGATGTTTGCAATTTACATTTTACTTTAAAAACTGGCGTTCCTTCCATATTTACAATATCTTCCAAAACTTCAATCACTCTTCCGTTTGCAGTTCCCCATTGGTTATAATTAAAAGCATCTAACTGGAAACTTACATTCATATCCTTGCATATCAGACCAATATCTTTTGGCTGCACATAACATTCAACAATCAGTTCATCACCTGGCGATATTTGTGCAATAATTTGGTTTGCCGATATGAAATTACCCGGTTTCACACCCTTGTATTCACTAATTGTTCCGGAAATGGGTGCAATAATAGTGTAGTGTTTCTTTTCCTTTTGAAGTTGACTGATTTTTGATAATAATTCATTGTTTTGCAGGCTGTAATTACTTAATTCAACATCCCATTCATTGCGTTTTTGGTCGCGTATCAGTTTTAATCGGCTTTTTGCCAATTCATACTTATTTTTCTTTTTTTCAAACTCTACCTTTGCAATTACTTTTTTGCCGTAGAGTTCTTTATCAAGCTCAAATTCCCTTTTTAGCTGGTCAACTATAATCTGTTGCTCATTGTTTTTCTGGCGGTATAATTGGTACTCACTAAAATACCTGCTATTGTTATAAATATTATCACCTCCATATAGTAATTTTTGTAAATCAGCTATAAATAAAGAATTAGTTTCAATTTTTTGGCGGTTTAATTCAATTTGCCCGTCAATTGTTTCCGTTTTTATTAAAATAAGCGTATCGCCTTTTGCAATATGTTGGTTGTTTTTTAAACTAACTTTTGCTATTTCTCCATGAACAGCAGAAACCACCGAATTATTTTCTTGTTTTGAGCGAACTATGCCACGACTTTGGGCTGTCACATCAACTTTTACTAGTGGCAATAATGCCAATACAACAAATATGGCCAGAATAAAAACAATATAAATAAGGTTGCTGACATTATGTTGTTTTACAAAATAGTTTTCAACGGTAAATTCAATTATTTCCGGTGGGAATAGTTTTTTGTTTTGCATTAGAATGAAATTAAAGTTATATCAATAAATTTATTACATAAATTGGTTTTTAAATTCAGGTAATTTTGTTTAGCATCTATATAGTTATATCCCGCTCAGGTACTTTACACCTAAAGGGAAATCATTTTTTTTGAAGGAAAATAAAATTGAAACACATCCTATTGTAATAATATATTGCTCGTTTTAGAGTTAAATCATGTTACACAGAAGAAGTTTTCTTGAAAAATTTATAAGTGTACTTAGCCGGGCGGTAACTGTAAATTAGTATAATCTGTGTTCTAATTTATTTGCTAATATCGGGAACTGTTGCTGCCATAAATTATAGTACTTGCCTTTTTGGGTTGTATAAATAATCATGATTGCCTATTTCTAGTAGTTTACCTTGTTCCAACACTACAATTTTATCGGCATTTACCACGAAGTGCTCAGCCTGACTAATTTTCCATGTTAATTTAGGGATCTGGCTTTCCGATAATTGATTTATTTTGAGATACGAAATAAAAGCAGTTTTACTCCCTCTCTTTCTCTACAAATATGGTATTTGCAAGATAATATAGTCTGTCTAATTTATTGAGCTATGAAACTATTCCCGGAGCAAATATCTGGAAATCACCAACCGTTGAATTTCCGAAGTCCCTTCACCAATTTGGAGCAGTCTTTGATCCCTATAAAATCTTTCAACATCATAATCTTTCATTAATCCATAACCACCATGAATTTGAACAGCCATATCTGCAACTTCTTTTGCAATTTCCGAGCAATACAATTTTGACATGGCAGCCTCTTTTGCAAAAGGCCTATTATTGTCTTTTAACCAACATGCTTTGTATAGGAGGTTTCTTGCCAATTCAATTTTTGTGCCCATACTTACCAGGTAAAAAGCTATTGTTTGGAATTTACTAATAGGTTTTCCAAACTGTTTTCTTTCTTTTGAATATTTTAGGGCCATTTCATAAGCACCTTGAGCCAAACCTAAACCCATGGCAGCTATTGATAATCGACCATTATCTAAAGTGCTTAGCATTATTCTTGAACCTTGCCCAATTTTTCCGAGCATATTTTCATTTGGAACTTCGCAATTATCAAAATATAGTTCAGATGTGTCTGATGCACGCCACATCATCTTTCCATGCATGGGTACTTGAGTAAAACCTTCTGTCTTATTTTCTACAATAAATGTTGTAAACTCTAATTTATCGTTATCTTTTTTACTTACTGTTTGAACTGTAGTACCAATGGAAAGGGGTGAAGATCCATTAGTTATAAATATTTTTGAACCATTAATAAGCCAATTATTACCTTTTTTTGTGGCAAATGTTTTAGTCCCCCTGGAATCAGACCCTGCGTTTGGTTCCGTTAAGCCAAATGCCCACAAACCACTTCCTGTACATAATTGGGGTAAATATTTCATTTTTTGTTCCTCAGTTCCATAATAGTAAAGAGGGCTAATTCCCAGTGAATTATGTGCTGCAAGTGTAGCGGCCTGGGAACTGTCAATTCGGGCAAGTTCTTCAACTGCAATTATGTATGACAGAGTATCAAGTCCCTGGCCACCATATTTTTCAGGAAGATACATTCCAAACAGGCCTAATTCACCCATTTTTTTTGTTAATTCAACTGAAAACTCAGCTTTTTCATCTAATTCTTTGGCAAGTGGTTTTACTTCTCTTTCAGCAAAATCTCTGACGGTTAGCTTTATCATTTTTTGTTCTTCAGAGAGATCAAAATTCATATTGAATATTTTTTTAGGTTAATGATTTTTTCTAGTGTAATTTTAATGAAATATTTATACAAAAGCAAATGCAAAATTTATTGACAGTCTCTTTGTAAGTTTGATAATTTACATGTATAAATTTGGGGTTCTTATTTGTCGGCTGAATAATTACAGAACTCAAATCTGAGATTGAGATTTGATGTGAGTTTAAAATGTTGTGATTTAAAAGTCTTAATCTTTATTTACATTTTAATAATTATTAAAATGTTATATTGGATATAAGGTTTGTTTTAGGACAATAACTTTCTTTATACATTAATTAACCACAAGGTATGGTTTTAATTTATTAAAGGTGCTTTGAGGAATTATTTTTTTGTCAACTAATTTATCAATTGATTGATAGGGACCATTATCAGTTCTGTATTGAACAATGGCTTTTGATTGATGATAATTCAGGTATGGATGAGTTACGAATTCTTTTACTTCAGAAAAGTTAAGGTTTAATCTTTTTATTTTTTTTGTATCGACTGTTAAGTGGGCGTATATTCTCTGAAAAGTGTTTTTAGGAAAATTTTTTATTTCCAACAACTGCCCTTTTTTAATAAAACCACCTAATTTTTTTCGATATCGGATGATACCATTTGCCAGATAATCGCCAATTCCGTTAATCTGAATAAGTTCCTGATATGTTGCAGAGTTTAACTCTACATATATCACTTTCTCTTCTATTAAAGAAGGTTTGATTTTTTCTATTTTTATGTATGGTTCTAATTTGGTATATGTAGCGTTTGATATTCCATAAATTTTCTTTAAATCTTCCTTTTTATAAAAAACACCACCTTTGTTTAAATAGTTTTTAATTATTTTAATTTGCTTTTCTTTTAAACCTAAACCAGTCCATTCATCTTCAGTTGTAGTGTTTGGATCAAAATGGAATAAAGAATCTGGTAAGGTGGAATTATTTTTTGCATACTTTTGATAAGTCTGTGCTTTATCATTGATTTTATCGGCCAATAAAATAAAAGGTTTTAATTTCATGTACTGACTATACGCGATACCGTATATTTTCTGAAAATCATCTTTTACATAAAACCTGCCTCCCTTGCCCTGGTAATTATTTATGGTAGTAATTTGTTTATCGGTTAGGCCCAGTTTTTTAAAACTTTCATCAGAAGTGGTATTGGGATCAAAATAAAAAAGATCTAAGGTATCATATTTATTCTCAATATACTTGCCAAGCTGGTTTATGGAAGTTTCTTTTTTTGATTTTTGAAGAGAATTTTCAAAAATTGCTATTTCTTTTTGAAAATTACTGTAATCACTGGTAGTTTCCGGTAAAAAATATTGGTATATAAAAGAGGAAAGAATTACTAAAAGTATTAATACCAATAATAAGCTGATACCATTTCTTTCACCTTTTGTAAAGTAAAGAAAATCTTTTATTTGTTCAGGTATTTTAAACAACGAATATTAGATCTAAAACAAATAGTTTGAAAATGATAAATATCAGAAATGCACAAAATATAAGTAAATTATTACTTATATTTTTTTATCTCACCTGATTTTATACGGCGGAAATAATCTTTTAGGTCTTTAGCAACTTCAGGTGCCAGAATAAGCAGCCCTAATATGTTCGGAAAAGCCATACTTAATATCATCATATCCGCAAAATCAAGAACTGCACCTAGACTAGAAGATGCCCCAACAACTATAAAGCCCAAAAATATAACAAAATAGATATTTCTAACTATTTTGTTATTTTTAATATACTTTCCAAATAAATATTTAAAGCCGTTTAAACCATAATAAGACCAGGATATCATTGTTGAAAACGCAAAAAGGAAAATCGCTAATATTAAAAGGTATGGAAACCATGAAAAAACAGACTCAAATGCTTTGGATGTCAACTCTGTTCCGTTTAAGCCAGCAGCAACAGCAGGATCATAATAGCCAGAATAAATAATAACTAGGGCTGTCATAGTACAAATTACTACTGTATCAATAAAGGGTTCAAGCAAAGCTACAATTCCTTCACTAACAGGTTCATCTGTTTTTACTGCCGAGTGAGCAATTGATGCTGAACCAACCCCTGCTTCGTTTGAAAAAGAAGCACGTTGAAACCCAACAATTAAAACACCTATCACACCACCTTTCAGCGCATCGGGTGAGAAAGCCCCATCCCATATTAACCTGAATGCTTCACCAGTTCGATCATAGTGCATAAAAATAATGACTAATGCTGTACCTACATAAAGAGCTGCCATGAATGGTACTATTTTTTCCGTTACCCGGGCAATATTTTTTATACCACCAATAATAACTATTCCTACTAAAATGGCCAGGATTACCCCAAAATAGGCACCATAAGGTTTAATCATAGGAAGCTTTGAAGAAAGTTGAGCAAATGCCTGGTTTGACTGGAACATATTACCACCGCCTATAGAGGCTCCAATTACCAGTATTGCAAAAATTACAGCAAGAATTTTTCCAAGTACTCCCAAATTTCGTTTACTAAGTGCTTTTTGCAGGTAAAACATAGGACCACCTGAAACTACACCATTTTTATCAATATTTCTGTATTTTACACCTAAAGTAACTTCGGTGAATTTTGATGACATGCCTAACAAGCCGGCAATAATCATCCATAATGTTGCCCCGGGACCACCTACAGTTATGGCAATAGCCACACCTGCAATATTTCCCAGCCCTACAGTTGCTGAAAGTGCAGTTGCAAGAGCCTGAAAATGTGAGACTTCACCTTTATCATTTGGGTTGTCGAATTTCCCTTTTATTAAATCGATTGAATGCTTGAAACCCCGGATATTTATTAATTTCATGCGTATGGTAAAAAACAGGGCACCTATTACTAACCATACAACAACAAAAGGAATGCGCATAGTACGAGGATCACCGTTTGGATGCGACATCACATTCCCATTATTATCATAAATTGTAGGGTCATAAAGGTTCAAAGCAGCAAATATATCGGCCATCAACAAGCTGCTCATAACATTAACTATTGGGACAAAAAAAGCATTTATTTTCTCATCCGCCGACTCTGTTGGTATTTTAAATGTTTGAGTAACCGAATTATTTTCTGAGTCTGTAACTGTTAGACTATATTTTTGCCCTTCTATAAGTCCTTCAGAAATATTGCTTTTTAAGTCAGTACTTTGGTTTGACCATTTATATGTATACGGCTTTTTCCCTTCACTTACAATCGCTTTCGCAAAACCATCCTGTATATTTAATGATTTGTTTGAAAATTTAATCTTAAGCTTTAAATTGTTTGATGTTTCACTTTGGGCATTAATAAATGTAAATCCAGTTAATAAAATAACTGTAAAGATGAGTCGGAACATAAAGATTTAGTGTTAGAATTATATTTTAAAATGGTTATATTGTTAAATTGTTTTTTATTTGAATAAATTGAGAAACATCTTTTCAAAAGTATTTTGTTGCCGGTTACAGGACACGAGTTACGGGTTGACTTCGAAACGTACTGTAACCCGAAACCTACAACTCGCAACTCGTATCAGATGATAGAAATTATTTTATTTATAGATGGTAACCGGTTTATTTTATGTTGAAAATTCATAATTTTTAGTTTGCAAGTAATCTCAATTGTTTAGATAATGTTTCCTTTAGCTTTTTTCTTTCTACTATATAATCAAGAAATCCATGTTCTAAAAGAAATTCTGATCTCTGAAAACCTTCAGGAAGGTCGCGGCCAACAGTATCCCTGATTACACGAGGTCCGGCAAAACCAATTAATGCCCCTGGCTCTGCAATATTTAGGTCGCCAAGCATTGCATAAGAGGCAGTTACACCCCCGGTTGTAGGATCTAACAATAAAGAAATGTAGGGTATTTTAGCTTCAGAAAGCTGATTCAATTTTGCCGAAGTCTTAGCCATTTGCATTAATGAAAAAGCTGCTTCCATCATTCTGGCTCCGCCTGATTTCGAAATAATCATAAATGGTATTTTGTGCTTGATACTGTAATCAATACCCCTTGCAATTTTTTCACCAACAACCGAACCCATTGAACCACCAATAAATTCAAAATTCATGGAAGCAATAACAATATCCTGATTATCAATTTTACCATGTACAGTAGTGATTGCATCTTTTAAACCTGTATTCTTTTCCACAGCTTTAAGGCGATCGGAGTATTTTTTCTTGTCAATAAAATTAAGTGGGTTTTTTGAACCAATATTAGGGTCAAGTTCAGTATATTCATTATTGTCCAAAAGAAGTTCAAAATAAGCTAAAGAATTCATCCTGTCATGATATCCACATTCACAAACTTTTAAGTTTGATAAATGATCTTCCATAGGAACAATCTTTTTACATTCAGGACACTTATACCATAATCCTTCTTTGGTATTTTTTTTATCTTTTGTTTCGGTACTAATTCCCTTCTTTAATCTGTTAAACCATCCCATATTAATATCTTTTCTCGTATTTATTTAACTACCTTCTATCGTTTTTGATCAGTACAAACATAAAAAAAAAATAGTTTTACCGAAAAATAAAAAATCAGCAAAACTATTTTTATGTATATTATTGAATTAGTTTTTATTTAAAGAATTTAAATCTTCATAAGCAATCATTAATCTTGCTACGGTTGATTTCTCTGCTTCACGAAGCCAAACCCTTGGATCATATTTCTTTTTATTAGGTTTATCTGCTCCTTCAGGGTTGCCTATTTGAGCTTGCAAATAATCGTGGTTTTTAATATCATATTGCCTAACACCATCCCAAAAAGCCCATTGAGTATCCGTATCAATATTCATTTTAATTACACCATAAGATACAGCTTCTCTAATTTCTTCCCTTGTGGAACCTGAGCCACCATGAAAAACAAAATCAACAGGCTTATCTTCTGTATTGAACTTATTTTTAATAAAATCCTGAGAATTTTTTAAGATACCGGGAGTTAATTTTACATTACCGGGTTTATAAACACCATGAACATTACCAAAAGAGGCAGCTATTGTAAACTTATTGCTTATTTTGCTTAATCTTTCATAAGATTCAGAAACCTCTGCTGGCTGTGTATATAATAATGCATTATCTATTTCTGTATTGTCAACACCATCTTCTTCACCTCCGGTAACACCCAATTCAATTTCAAGGGTCATACCTATTTTACTCATTCTTTTCAGGTATTGTTCACAAGTTGCAAGATTTTCATCCAAAGGTTCTTCAGATAAATCAAGCATGTGCGAACTGAAAAGTGGTTTCCCATGTTTTTTGTAATTATCTTCACTAGCTTCTATTAGTCCGTCAATCCATGGTAATAATTTACGAGCTGCATGGTCAGTATGTAAAATTACAGGGACACCATATGCTGTTGCAAGTGTATCAACGTGTTTCGCAGCTGCTATTCCACCTAAAATGCTTGCAGTATGATTCTCATTTGATAAACCTTTGCCTGCATAAAACTGGGCACCACCATTAGAGAGTTGAATTATGATAGGTGAATTGGCTTCTTTAGCTGCTTCTAAAACAGCATTAGCTGAATTAGAACTTACAATATTTACAGCTGGAAGGGCGAATTCATTTTCTTTTGCAATTTTAAATAGTTTCTGGACATCATCTCCAGTTACTACTCCCGGTTTAATTTGATCTAATACCATAATAATTTATATTTATTTAAACATTATTTGCAGGGCGCAAAATTACAAATAAAATCTGATTTAAAGATACGATGAATTAGCCAATTGCTTTAAATTGTAATAGGTAATTTTATGTTGAAAACATATGGTGTTTTGTATGCGTCAGGATGTCAGCGTGTTGCGCAATCTTGATTTTTAAGATTTGAAGTTTATTCATTATTTACTATTTGAAATTCGTATTTTTTAAGGAGACTTAGTAAGTTTACCTTATGATTAGTAAAGCGAAAATTAAACTCATTCAATCGTTAAAGTACAAAAAAAATCGTGATAAACATGGACTTTTTGTGGCTGAAGGTAAGAAGACGATTGAGGAACTTCTGGAAACTAAATTGTCTGCTGTTGAAATTTTTGGTACGCAAAAAGTTCTTTCACAATTAGCAATTCAAAAAGAAATTACGATTACTGAAGCAAGTAATTCCGAAATTAAGAAAATAACGCATTTATCAACACCGACTGAAATTGTTGGTTTATTTAGGATTCCTGAAAATGATTTAACGAATAGTTTTCGTACGAATTTTGTTTTGGTATTGGATGGTGTCCAGGACCCGGGTAATTTGGGTACAATAATAAGATTGGCTGACTGGTACAATATTAAAAGTATTGTTTGTTCTGAAAATAGTGTTGATGCATACAACCCAAAAGTTATTCAATCAACTATGGGGTCAATTTTCAGGGTGAAAGTTTACTATACCGATTTGCTTCCATTTATAGAACAGGCTAAAAGAAATGAATTTACCCTTTATGGAAGCTTCATGAATGGCGAATCTATTTATACTAAATCTTTTGATGAAAAAAAGATGCTGATTATGGGTAATGAAGGGAAAGGCATTTCATCTGAAATTGAGAAGTTGATGGATAAGAAAATCAGTATTCCCACTTTTTTTAATGAGGGTGATGGACCGGAATCACTAAATGTTGCAATTGCCTCTGCAATAATTGTTTCTGAAATGAAGCGAGGGTAGCACAGCTCTCTGAGTTGTGAAAAATAGCAATAGTTTGGAAAGCTGTTGTACAAAGCTTATGCAATAACCAGCTATTGCCCATTTGCAGAAAAACTCAAAAAAACCTTACTTTTGCTAATGCTTTTAAGCTGTTATTACAGTAACTTGCAAGGTTTTTTAAACCTGGTAAGTTTTGTTGGAGAAAAGGAATAGTCTTTCAGGCTTGGTAAGTTTCACCGTTGAAGCAACAAAACTTTGCAAGTCTGAAAAAGACTTACCAAGTTATTCAATTTGCAAAGTTTAGCATGTGGTAACATCTGACCATTAAAAATATAAACAGAAGTAAATAACAATTGCCGGAGATACTAAAGCCTTCGCTCAAAGCGAAGGTTTTGGTATTGGATATATTTGCATTTTTGAATTTGTTTACTTTTTCATTAAAAAAGTTGCCTGTTCTGCACACAACTCCCCATCAACTGCTGATGAAACGATACCGCCTGCAAAACCGGCACCTTCGCCACAAGGGTATAGATTTTTTATTTGAGGGTGATGCAATTTTTTTTTGTCGCGGGGAATGCGGACTGGGGATGATG
>JBDLJL010000143.1:0-12547 GCA_039714415.1 Bacteroidota bacterium | reverse complement strand
TTATTTAGGGTCTGCCTGTAAATAGTTAACTGCTTAATAATCAGACGATATATGTCATAATAATTTTGGAAAATCCCCTAAAAATGACTAATTTAGGGCAAAACCGGGGAAATCCCATAAAAAATTATTATGACAAAATTGCAGAACCCAACCCTGTTTAGCAACGACACCTTACACGGTAACCGTTATTTAAAATTTTTAGAAACGGAATTTGGACAATTGTACCAGAGTATACCATTTAAAGAGCTTGGCGAACTTTTACCTTCGAAAAATACAAATGTTGGTGCAAAAAACCGGTTAAAGCCTGAAGGTGCCTTTGCCCTAATGTTTCTGAAACACTATACAAACCTAAGCGACAGACAATTAATAAACCACCTGAATACCAATTGGGCTATGCAGTATTTTTGTAGTATCCAGCTCAGGGAAGATGAGATGATAAAAGATAAAGGTATGCCAAGCAGGATTAGGGGTTTTATAGCAGAACATGTGGAAATAGCAGATGTCCAAAAAGTATTGATTGATAGCTGGAAAGATGATATGGAAAACCTGCATGTACAATTAAACGATGCTACAGCCTATGAAAGCTACATTAAATATCCTACAGATGTTAAGCTGTTATGGGATTGTAATTACTGGGTATATGAAACCTTGCATGCCCTTCACAAAACATTAGGGATCAGGAAACCACGCTCAAAGTACAATGATCATAAAGCCAGTCAGTTGTCCTATCAGAAAAAAAGGAAAAAAACCTATAAAATGACCCGTATACGAAAGCGGGCATTGCTTCGCCTTTTAAAAAAAGGTATTGGTTTATTATCACCAATATTGAAAATTGCAGAAGGAAATGATATTTTTATTAAAGAAAAACATACTATACAGTTTATCTATATAAAAGAAATATACCGTCAGCAGCAATATATGTTTGATAATAGGATAAATCAAGTAACCAACCGTATTGTATCACTTTTCAAGCCTTACCTAAGACCAATAGTAAGAGGCAAAGAAAATAAACGTGTTGAGTTTGGTGCCAAAGTTACCATGGCACAGGTTGATGGAATTAACATGATTGATAAGCTTTCTTTTGATGCATATAATGAGGCCAAAGAACTAAAAGACAGTATCCTTAAACATCGTCAGCGTTTTGGAAAGCTTTCGCAAATAGGGATCGATCAAATATATGGGACGAACGAAAACCGGAAATACATGAAAGAAAATAAAATTTTCCATTCATTGGTACGAAAAGGTAAGGCCTCAAAACACGAAGAACAAGAAAAAATCCTACGTAGTGAGCTTGGGAAAGAACGCTCGACTGTACTTGAAGGAAGCTTTGGAAATGAGAAGAACCACTATAGTCTCAGAAAAATAAAGGCCAGGATAGAAGCTACTGAAATTATCTGGATTTTATTTGGTATACAGACAGCTAATGCAGTTAAAATTGCCAAACGAAAGGCTAAAAATAAACGCCCAACAGAGATAGAAGTTGAGCAGCTTTCATTTGCCGCATAGGCAACACTCTTAATGTAAGCCACTTACAATAACAGGCATGCTGCACCAAGTTTTGTAAATGTAAAGTATTGTTTACGTATTTGATGTGAATTATTTTTATAATATCTGATAAAAAAACAAGAGCAGCATCAAATAATTAAAATTCTGATGCTGCCATGCTGTCATCTTGAGCTAAAATTACAATTTACGGACAAACCCTATTTATGGGGGTAAAACTTGTACAGAACCCCTTTTCTTTATGCAAAAGAAACAAAAAAGGACTTGTCTCTGGAGGATATTGTGCTGATAAATCCTAAAAAAACCAAAACAGGTATTACAATTATTTTTTTAATTTACCCAGGTTTTTTTGCTGTTTGATAAGTGTTTGGATTTAAAGTCTTTAACTTTGCTTCCATTAATTTTCATTTGTTCTTTCTTTTTCCTTCTATTTTGGTCTAATTCATCATAAACAGAGTTTTGGCTAATAAAATCAGGAACGATTTCTTTCATGGCCTTAACAATTGAAAAATTGTCAGTTCCTTTTCCAATTTTTATCAACTTCCCAATTGAAGTTTTGATTTCAGAATGGTCATAAGTGATTACTTTCCCAATCATTATTTGTGGATGATGAGTTGGAAGGGTGTTTTCTTTGTCATTCAAAAGTTCTTCATATAATTTCTCCCCAGGCCTTAAACCGGTAATACGAATATCAATATCAGTACCAAGTTCAAGTCCGGACAATTTAATCATATTCTTTGCAAGGTCAATTATTTTTACAGACTTACCCATATCAAAAACAAAAATTTCACCACCTTGTCCCATTGCCCCTGCTTCCAAAACTAACTGGCAAGCTTCAGGAATAGTCATAAAAAAGCGGGTGATATCCGGATGGGTTACAGTAACAGGACCTCCATTTAAAATCTGGTTTCTAAACCTGTTAATTACAGAGCCATTTGATCCTAAAACATTACCAAACCGGGTAGTAATGAACTTTGTTTCTTTAAACTGGTTTAAACTTTGAGTATATATTTCTGCTATTCTTTTTGAGGCACCCATCACATTGGTTGGCTTTACTGCCTTGTCTGTGGAAACCATTAAAAATTTTCGAACTTTATATTCCATAGCAAGATCAGCCAATGTCTTTGTTCCCAATACATTAGCCCTGATAGCTTCAGCAGGGTTATTTTCCATCATTGGAACATGTTTATAGGCTGCAGCATGGTATACAATTGAAGGCTTGTAAGTTTTAAAAACCTTTTCCAGTCGATATTCGTCTGTGATATTACCGATAACAACGCTCACTTTATCAAAACGATATTTTTCATTTAATTCAAGTTCCAATTCATATAAAGGAGATTCTGCCTGGTCAAAAACAATAATTTGATTCGGATTAAACTTAAGCAACTGTCTGACAATTTCACTTCCAATTGATCCTGCAGCACCAGTAACCAATACCGTACGGTTAATGGTGTCTTTTTTTATCCTTGCTTTATCCAGTTTAATTGCATCACGTTGTAGAAGATCATCAATTTGTATTTCCCTGATTTGTTTTATGCTCAATTCACCATTTATCCAATTACTGACATCTGGTAATGTAAGTATCCTGATATCTGTACTTAAACTTACTTCAAGTACTTTCTCTTTGATTTTTCCAAGGATGTTTTTGTCAGCAAAAATTATTGTGTTGATCTTATGCTTTAACAGAACAGACTCAATCATATCTATCCCATATATACTTAAACCATCCAGTTTTTGACCTTTGTAAACATTTGTATGATCAACAAAGGCAATTACTTTAAATTCAGAATTAACATCTTTAACCAATGTTCTTTTAGTAATAATTGCCATTTCATTAATGCCAATTATCAGAACATTTTCTTTTTCTTTTGACTTAACACTATATTCCATATAAATGGTCTTAACAAAAAGTCGGGAAAAAGTCATTATGAATATATTTGCCAGAAAGTCAATTCCAATAACAGAAATTGGAATTAGATAAGCACCATTGTAATTAAAACTGAGATAATTACTAAAACCTAATAAAAGGCTGCCGGCCAGAATCACAACAAAAATTCTTCCTGCATCTTTTGTCCCTGTATATCTGACGATTCCGGCATAGGTTCTGCTAATTAAAAAACTAACCAGGCGTACTAATAATACCAATGGAATTACCCAGTATAGGGAATTAAAATTTTCAGAATCAAGATATTCTAAGGGAAGATTAAAGTTAAACCGTAAAAGATAAGCTGTAATAATTGATGTAAGACTAATACATACATCAATTACTAAAATTAACCAACGGGGCGCGTTACGCCTTACAAATAAAAGATCAAACATTGTTAATAATTTTATTTCTGAGCCTTACTTCTCGCCCCCTGGCTCAACTCAAAAAACATCAATTTATTAAAACACTGCCTATTGTAACCAGTAAATTTACAAAAACTTATTTGAACTAACTCAATTTTTTGACCAATATTATCTCATTTTGACTCAATAATTTATCAAAATAATGTCATTTCTTAAGATAGCATATATACTTTATACACTTGAAAAACATTTTACCCTATATGATAACATGAAAAGTTTTATTAAATAATAATGAGATTACTTCGAAAATAAAGATTGTAAATTTACAGTCGCTTAGCAAGTCTTTAACAGGCAGGTATACAGTCTGATGCCTTTACGTGTTTTGTGAAATTACACGCTCGGCTTTTCGTAATGGACTAAATAATTAAACTCACAAGGAATTGATTATTAAGCTTCATGTAGTAATATTTGCGAATAAAAAAAATGAAAACAAACAGATTAATATAGGAAATCATTGTAGGGAAACCTCGTGACATGAACTTTCTTTACATATTCATATAGCCTTTCCCTTAAATCTTCAATATTACGTTTCTCTTTTGCGGAAATAAAAAAGCATTGGTTATTACTATTTGCAGCAATCCAGTTATTTTTAATCTCTTCAAGGCTGTAATTTCCTTTTTCTTTAGGGGTTAAATCATCTTCATCCTTTTTTGTATAACTGAAAGCATCAATTTTATTAAAAATGTAATACATAGGTTTACCTTTTGCACCAATTTCATAAAGTGTTTTGTTCACAATTTCAATTTGTTCTTCAAAACCCGGATGTGAAATATCAACAATATGCAATAAAATATCTGATTCCCTTACCTCGTCAAGAGTGGATTTAAATGATTCGACCAAGTGATGTGGTAATTTTCTGATAAAACCAACTGTATCTGATAAAAGGAAAGGTAAATTCCCAAGAACAACTTTGCGAACAGTAGTATCTAAAGTGGCAAAAAGCTTATTTTCAGCAAATACCTCTGATTTACTCATGAGGTTCATCAGTGTAGATTTGCCAACATTAGTGTATCCAACCAAAGCGGCTCGTACTAACTTGCCCCTGTTTTTACGTTGAACGGCTTTTTGTTTGTCAATTTTCTGAAGTTGATGTTTTAATTTAGCAATTTTATCCCTGATAATCCTACGGTCCGTTTCAATTTCAGTTTCACCAGGACCACGCAAACCAATACCACCACGTTGCCTTTCCAGGTGGGTCCACATACGTGTTAACCGGGGCAATAAATATTGATATTGAGCCAGTTCGACCTGGGTTTTTGCATGTGCCGTTCGGGCCCTGTTGGCAAAAATATCTAAAATTAAATTTGTCCTGTCAAGTATTTTACATTTTAATTCCTTTTCAATATTTTTTAATTGTGAGGGCTGTAACTCATCATCAAAAATAACCAAATCAATTTCATTATCTCTGACATATTTAGAAATTTCTAAAAGTTTTCCGCTCCCCACAAAAGTTTTGGGGTTGGGAAACTCTATTCTTTGTGTAAACCTATTAATAGGGACTGCACCTGCAGTTTCTGCCAGAAATTCCAGCTCGTCAAGATATTCTTTTAATTGATTTTCATCTTGTTCCTGGTTGACCAGACCAATTAAAATGGCTCGTTCAGTTTTTTGTTCTATATCAATATGTCCTGTCATATATCATTTTTGTGGCTGCAAAATTACCAATAAAATACATATTAAATTTCTTATTATGAAATTTAAATAAAAAAAATAGATACTTTTACAGCTAGATCAAGTTAACAATCTAATATTTTACAAATAAATTAAAGAATATGAAACAAACATTAAAAGTAATTATCTGATTATCAGAAAAAAAATAATTGTTTTTAATGCGGTTCCATATGGCAAATAAAAAAAGTTAAAAAATAAACATATGAATGAGTTAAACTGTGTGATTATGCAAGCTATTCAGGTTTCCCCGATAATGAAGATTATCAGGGTCAAACCTATTGATTGGGAACTCCCAAATTATGAAGCCGGTCAGTTTGTTGCCCTGGCATTACCTGCAACGGCGCCCAGATGTACTGAAGCTACTGAAGATCATACTGAGTATGCCCCGGATAAACTTATTAAAAGAGCGTATTCAATTGCTTCATCATCAACACAAGAATACGTTGAGTTTTACATCACATTGGTTCATTCCGGTTCATTAACCCCTCGAATTTTTGATTTAAAAATAGGTGATAAAATCTGGATGGGTAAAAAAGCGGTTGGAATGTTTACCCTTTCTGAAATTGAAAATGATCAAAATGTTGTCCTTATTGCAACGGGTACGGGAGTTGCTCCATATATGAGTATGTTAAGGTCTAATGCTCTTTCCAGAACAGGAAAAATACTGGTAATTCATGGTGCAGCTAACAGCTGGGATTTAGGATATTCTTCTGAATTGACTCTACTTGAATCCATGTTTCCTAATTTTACTTATTATCCAACAATTACAGAACCTAAAAAAGAACCTGCAGGGTGGTCAGGCGATACTCGTTTTATTGAAAAAATATGGGAAGATGGTGTTGCAGAGAAAAAATGGGGATTCAAACCGGAACCTGAAAATACACATGTTTTTTTATGTGGAAACCCAATTATGGTCAAAGGAATGAAAGAAGCTTTAGAAGTTGATAGTTTTGTGGAACACAAAAGGAAAACACCGGGACAAATTCATATTGAGGAATTTTAAAAAAGAATAAAAAGGAATTATCTTATCAAAGCCGGATTTAAAATAATCCGGCTTTTTTTGTTTTTTGTAAGGGTATTTCACAACTAACTCATCATAGAATTAGGTAGCTATATCTTCAGAATTCAGGAAATATGAAATCACATTTTTTTACTGAGTTCAGAAATTAGCTGCTTGACTTATACCAAATTATTCAATAACTTTGGATATGTACTTAAAACAAAAAATATGATAAGTAAAAAAATGGCAGCGATTATGATTAGCAGTTCGCTTATTATAGCTGTTTGGGGGTTTAATTTTCCATTATTCGAAGAAGATTATTGGTTTAACTATATCACAAACCACTTTAATGCATACACCAAAAAAATTCCACAACAAAAAGTTTACCTTCAGTTAGACTGCGATGAATATGTTATTGGAAGCACATTGTGGTATAAAGCGTACGTAATCAACTCAAGAGAACAAAAACCTGATACAGTTAGCAGAAACCTGTATGTGGAGCTTATCTCACCTGAAAAAAGGGTTTTTATGCAACAATTGTTAAAATTAGAATATGGCATGGGTAATGGTGATTTTCCCATGCATGATACCCTGGCAACCGGCAACTACCTGATCAGGGCTTATACACGAAACATGAAAAATTATGGGAAAGACTATCTTTTTTCAAAAGAAATAAGGATTATAAGCCCAAAAAAACTATACTATTCAAAAGAAATTCATAAAAAAGCAAAAAAAATTAAAAAAACGTCAGAAAACATTGATTTACAGTTTTTTCCTGAAGGTGGTACACTGGTTAATGGTATAAAAAGCAAATTGGCATTTAAAGCAATTAATACCCTGGGCGTAGGTGTTGATGTTGAAGGAAAAATATTTACAAAAAAGGGGAAAGAAGTAAGTTCATTTAAAAGTTCACGTTTAGGAATGGGTGTAACAGAGTTTAACCCTGAAAACAGTTTGCAATATTATGCTGTCATAAATAAACCGGAAGGCATCAAAACGAAATACAAAATACCGGAACCAATCGATAAAGGCTATGTAATTTTCATTAATAATGAACATGAAAAGAACATAAAAATTCAAATAAAAACAAATAAAAAATTCGCCAATGACAAAACAGCAAAAACGGTTTATTTGTTTGCCCAAAATGGCGGAAAAATCTATTATAAATCAAGGCTATTGTTTGAAAATAATGAAATAAACCTTAAAATCCCTAAGGCCAATATCCCTACAGGAATTGTCCATTTTACAGTTTTTGACGGGCATGGAAAACCGCAATGTGAACGTTTGGCTTTTGTTAATCAAAAAGATTTTCTTGATATTAATATTCATTTGAATAAAAACAGTTATGAAACCAGGGAAAAGGTTAAATTAGAAATAAATGTGAAGGATAAAAAAGGGGGGCCCGTAAGGGCGGATGTTTCTATTTCAGTTAGAAATAAATCAAAGATAGTTGAAATCCCTTTAGATAAAACCAATATTATTAGTTCAATATTCTTACAGGCTGATATTAAAGGGCATATTGAAGATCAACAATATTATTTTACAGATAAAAAGAGGGCAAAAAAAGATTTGGACATATTATTGCTTACACAGGCATGGAGAAAATTCAAATGGGATGATATTTTACAGGACTCTATTGCACCTCCAGAGTTTGGAGTTGAAAAGGATATTAGCATTAGCGGGCGTATGACAAAGTACCTGTTTAATATTTCTGCAAAAAACGCATCTGTTGAATTAACTTTCTTGAATAAATTTAACGATGTTTTTAAAACAGTTTGCGATAAAAAAGGGAAATTTTCGTTTAATGGACTTGATTACAATGATACTTTGGATGTATTGCTGGAATTTAGAAGCCGTGTTGGCCGTAAAAATATTATGGCAATCCTAGATGAGGATCGTGATATTGGAATTAATTTTAGTCCGTTTGAAGGGTTTTACCTTGATAGTGTTCTGGTTAAACACAAAATAAAAAATATACCTCTGCCTAAAGAAGAAGAAGACCCAAATGTTCCTAAAGATTTTAAACTATACAGACAAGCGGATCAGGTAGTAAAATTTGATGATCCACATTACTCATCTTATGGAACTGTGATGGATGCACTGAGGGGCAAAGTACCGGGACTTTCCGTTGGACAGAACGGGTCCATGATTCGTGGTCCCAAAAGCATTATGTTAAGTAATGAGCCACTCTATTTAGTAGATGGAATGGCAACGACATTTGATGGAGTTCAGTCTTTAAGTGTTAATGATGTGGATCGGGTAGAAATATTAAAAGGCCCGTCTGCCGCAATTTACGGCTCCAGGGGAGGTAATGGTGTAATAGCCGTATATACAAAAAAAGGATATTATTATAAAAGGGGGGAATTACGATTCAAAATGCTTGGATACCATACGCCAAAAGCTTTTTATGTCCCTAAATATGATATTAAAAGAAAGGTAAATAATGGAAAAAAAGACTGCCGCACAACTGTATACTGGAAGCCCAATGTTAAAACGGATAAAACCGGGAAAGCCTATATAGAGTTTTATCAATCAGATATTGCCGATGATTTTGAAGTAGTTATTGAAGGAATGTCTGAAAAAGGGGAGGTAGGTAGTTTTTCAAGTTTTTACACTGTTAAAGAAAAGTAAAACAGGAAATCATACTCTGTAAACACTATTTAAGCTATCTTTCAATTTATCGTAATAAATATAAAGAGATAAACTTAAGTATATCGTTTATTTTGTTGATTACACCCATAAGAAAAAGACCATAATGATTTTATGCACATGGTACAAGCACAATTCAAATGTGAAAACGGATTTTGTTATCCTTAGAAGAATAGGTTTGGGGGGAATGAGGAGGTTGAGATTAGTTATAAGTGATTTCAAAAAAGTTAAAATCATATTAAAAATCAAACGGCATTTCTAAATTTGGTTATTTTAAAAAATCACAATTTAGTAAACGTGCCAACGGCCTAACAGGCTGTCATAGTTCCTAAACCCGTATTCAAAGAACTTTGTTTGCTTGTAAAAATAATATTTTTTTTGTACTAATTGTACATGCCAGGCAAAGCCTGTTTAAATATAATCCGACTCAGGTGAAACCTGAGCCGAACTGCACTACTTTTTATAGCCTCAGCTTAACTGGGGGAATTTTATTATTGGAATTATTATCAGTTTGTTAATGTTAGTCATATTTTTATCAGAACCGATCAATGATTTTTTGACAGATTTACCTAGATTTATTTCCATATTATTGGTAGTTTTATTTTTTGGATTAATTCAAATTCACTTTTCTATCATTGTAAAAAGAAAACTAAGTAGAGAAAGTGAAAATTAGATCAAGAATGTATTGTTGAAAAAACAATTTATTAGATTTTGGATAATGGACAAATTGGAAAGAAATAATAAAGCCACCTACCTATTATAGCTATACTTTGGTTGATCTTAATTTAAAAATAAGAAATATGAAGAGACAACTTATTTTACTTGCTGGAATTTTAATGAGTATTACAATTTTTGCACAAGACTCTAAATTAAAAGTAAGTCCTGATGAAATAAAAATTCCCATTAATACTCAAATATTTATAAGTACAAAACTTAATGGTTCAAAGATTGGTGATTTCAAGCTCTTAGATCAATCAAAAATAAAAAAGCCGATTGATATGATGGAAGCTTTCGATAAAATTGAAAAGAAAGATATTGTTTCAAATGAAATGGAATTTAAATTTTGTCATGCAGATTTTATGGGGTCAAAAATAGTTGTATTGACAACTGTTCATCATCTACTTAAATCAATGACATTTAAGGCAAAAATTAAAATTAAAGGTAGAAATAAACATATAGAAACATCAATTGTTACAAAACATCCAAATGTTTTTTCGATTGAACAATGGCAGGATGATATTGAATCTATTATTCTATATGATTTTGAGATTGTTGAGGAATAATACTAGGCTTACAAAAGCTATATGTTATGAGGTTTAGAGTTCAAATTGAAAGATCATTGAAAGCATATATTACCGCTAAATCATTGATATTAGAATAGGAAATAAAAAAACAGGTAAATCAGAATTTGGCAATGTATTAACTGAAAGTTTTATACTTTTATTCCTTTGTACATAGAGCAACCTTTGCATACATTAAACAACATTAAAATGTTATTTGTTCAAATTATCTTTATTAACACAAAATCAAATCCAGCGAATGCAAAAACTTTGGAAATTAAAGGAATCTAAATCAGATAAATTAATTTTTATAAAAGAAAAATGTATCTATAAGGGAAATCCTAAAGAGAATGAACTGAATAGAATAAACATGGAGACAGAAGATATCTCATTTTTAAGTAATTTATTTAGCATTCCATATTCATATATAAAAAAAATTGAAAATCAGAAAGGCAAAAAATACATCAAAATATATTTCGGAAATGACTCTGCGGAAGAATTAAACATTAATAATGAAGATGTTAAAAAGGAGATATTTGATTATTTAAAATTGGACAATCCGAAGTTAAATTATAGTTCAAAACTTCCTAGTGTAATAGGATACGGCAAAGCTCAATTTCTTGCTTTATTAACAATTACAGGAATCTTTATTTGGTCTATGTATTTGGCTATTCAAATTGAAAGTGGAATTGAATATGAAATTGTTGGAGGAAGAGTTGGACTATCAGGAATTATCCTTGCAATTGCAAATATGGGGATTATGAAAATAATTAGTGGTTATCTTGTATTGCTATTAATTTCAGTGTATGCCTTATTAAAAAAGCTAAAATCAAGAACTGAGATTGAAATATTGAAAAGATAAATTACTTGTTGCAAAAAAGCTTATCTAACTATGAGAAACATACTGAATAAAGGTATTGTATAAGAAAAAATTGACTGATTAGTGAAACTATATGGAATAAGTGGTCTTGGTGCAGATAAAAGAGTTTTTGACTATTTAACACTTAACTGTGAATTTATTCCGGTTGAATGGATTAAACCGAAAAGAAAAGAATCAATTGAAGAATACTCTTTACGGCTTTCTACGGTGATTGATAAAAAAGAAGAATTTGGGATTTTAGGAGTTAGTTTTGGAGGACTTGTAGCAACTGAGATAAGCAAAATTTTGAAACCTAAATTGACAATTCTGATTTCTTCGGCAGAAACAAGAAAAGAGTTAAGACTATTATTCAGGGGAATTGGAAAATTAGGTCTAATTAATAGGTTACCAGCCAGAATGTTTAATCCACCACGAAGAATTGCAAATTTTTTATTTGGTACAAGCAAAAAAGAATTATTAAACCAAATACTGAACGATACAGACTTAAATTTTGCTAGGTGGGCGGTAAACAAATTGGTAACGTGGAAGAACGAAAAAAAATTAGTTGGTTGTTTTAAAATACATGGAACAAAAGACAAGCTTATTCCACCAAGAAAGACGAACAATATGATACTTATTGAAGGCGGTGAACATTTTATGATTGTGGATAGAGCAGACGAAATAAGCAAAATTATCAACGAAAAAATAAAGAACGACACCATAATAAAATCTAAGAAGTTATAAATTTACGGGTGGGTAAGCAACACTTTTTAACCGATATTCTGCCTGCAGTGAAAAAATATAATTCAAAAATCAGAAAATAAAATGAAAAAGCTTTTAACCATACTGATATTAGTACTTGTAACACAGAATATTTGTCAAGGGCAAACATAAGTTTTATAAATTGAAAGAAAAATGAAAATTATAAAGGTCATCTTTATTCTAACAGTTCTAATATCATGCAGTCAAAAGAAAGAAACCGTTTTTTGCGCATTTACAGGCGGCTTTATGGATTGGCACAGCCTTCAACCTATATTCTGACAATAAATTTGATTTGCACGTACCTGTGATTGATTATTCAGGAAATTACAAGGTGGTAGCTGATACAATTTATCTATTCTATAATTCTGACAATAACAAAATTGAAAAAGCACCAGTCGCATATTTAATTGATAATAAAAAGCAAATAATACGAGAACTAGAATTTGATGGTCAAAACCATATAATTAATAAATC
>JBDLJL010000142.1:0-12629 GCA_039714415.1 Bacteroidota bacterium | reverse complement strand
ACAGGTTAAATAAACAAGGTAACTTTTAATAAATTTAAATTAATAATTATGATATTAAAGAAATTTTTTTTGCTGATAATTTTTATTCTTGGCTTAACATATGTACAAGCACAAGATCATAATGTATCTGATGTTACAAGGGTTAGCCTTTCTGACGACCCAGCAAAGCTACCAAATAACTGGTTTCACCTTGATCCGGCTAATGATCATTACAAAGGAGTAAGTTCAGATAAAGCCCACGAGGAGCTTTTGAAAGATAAGAAATCAAAAACAGTTATTGTTGCCATTATTGATTCAGGAATTGATATTGAACATGAAGATCTTAAAGACAATATCTGGACTAATACAAATGAAATTGCTGGAAATGGTATTGACGATGATAAAAATGGTTACATTGATGATATTAATGGATGGAGTTTTATTGGTAATTCCCGAGGTGAAATGATTCATCATGATAACCTTGAGGTAACCCGACTTTATGTAAAATATAAAAAAATATACGAGGGTAAAACTGCAAGTGATTTCAAAGGTAAAAAACTTGCTGCTTTTAACGAATACCTTGAAATTAAAAATGATTATGAATCTAAAGTTAACGAAGCAAAACAGCCTATAGTGTATATTGAGAAAATGGTTGTCTCTTATAATAAAGCAGATTCTACAATGAAATCGGAATTGAAAAAAGAGGATTACACAATTGAAGATGTAAAAGCTTTTGAATCAGAAAATGATGAAGTTAAAAAAGCAAAACAATTGTTAATAACCTATGATAGCAGGAAATTATCTGCTGAATATTTGCAGGAAGTACTTGATCACTACCAGGGACAATTGGAATACCACTTAAATGCTGAATTTGAGCCACGTGAATTAGTTGGTGATGATTACGAAAATAAAAATGAAAAATATTATGGCCATAACATGGTGGAAGGTCCTGATGCGATGCATGGAACACATGTGGCAGGAATTATTGGTGCAGTAAGGAACAATGATATTGGAATGGACGGTATTGCAAATGATGTAAAAATAATGGTGATACGTACCGTACCTGATGGTGATGAAAGAGATAAAGATGTGGCCAATTCAATTATTTATGCTGCTGATAATGGTGCTCAGATTATTAACATGAGTTTTGGTAAAAGTTATTCACCATATAAAAAAGTAGTTGATAAAGCCATGAAGTATGCCGAGAAAAAAGGCGTTTTATTGATTCACGCTGCTGGAAATGATGGTCAGGATAATGACCTTAAAGAGAACTTTCCTAATGCAGGTTATTTAAAATCAAGTAAGAGATGTAAAACATGGATTGAAGTTGGTGCTTCTTCCTGGCATGAAAAAGATAATTTTGCAGCTGTTTTTTCAAATTATGGAAAAAAATCAGTAGATATTTTTGCACCTGGTGTTGAAATTTACTCTACCATCCCTGATAATAATTATAAAAACCTTCAGGGTACAAGTATGGCTTCTCCTGTTGTTACAGGGGTTGCGGCATTAGTGCTTTCTTACTATCCGGAACTTACTGCCATTCAATTAAAAGATATTATTTTGAAATCAGTATCTAATTATGGTACTTCAGAAATTAATATACCTGGTGAAAAAGACAAAAAAACAGAATTTAAAAATATATCTCAAACTGGTGGTATTGTTAATGCTTATGAAGCTTTAAAATTAGCAGAAAGCATGTCTAATTAGAGATATTTCACTTCAAATAAAAATTTTCGGTTGATATTATACAATTGTAGTATCAAATATGCAAGTTACAGGTTTTGTCCTGTGGCTTGCATATTTTATTTGTATGTTTGTAATGCAAATGTATTATCACATGGTAACGTCTGAAAATCAAAATTTCAAGGCTTTCGGTTTATAGAAGCCAGAACCTACATAATTATTGTAACAAATTTCATTAAATAGAATGTGTATGACTTTGACAAATACCAATTACGATAACCCGTTTTGTTTGAAACAGTCTACATATGCTTTATCTTCAACCCGGATATGGTGAAGAACCCAACTATTAAGAAAGACTATTAATTTATACACTGCATTATTTTCTCCATTAACAAATTGGTCTTGATACATTTTTATGGTACTAATAAATTTTTCATGTGATACTTTATGGTTTTCCTGTTTGAAACAATTAAAATCTTCTAAGTATTTTTCTTCAAAACCAAAGTGATAATCTGTGTAGTCTAATAATTTTGATATGTTTTCATTAATTTCTTTATTCGGGGCTTCGTTCTTAAATGATTTGTAAAGTATATTAATAAAATCAATCCATTTTTTATGTTGTTGGTCAATAATATTTAATTCAATAGAAAAATTTTCGTTCCAGATAAGTAAATCGCTTTTTTTCTCAAGCCCTGTAGGGATTTTCAATTTGTTCTCCTTAATAAAGCCTTCAAGGAAATTCACTTTTGTAGAAAAGTCAAACTCTTTTGCCATAAGCTTTTCTTCAAAAGTATCTCTTTCATGTTCGAGGTTCTTTATTGTTCCTAAATCTTTAATAAAAATGGCCATACTCTTAGTTCTTTTTATACTGATTTCAGCTAATGAAAGTTGGACCGGTATTTCTTCCCCTTCCTTACTTTTAATCTCAGCATCCATTACAGAACTTATTAAATCGCTTCTTCCGGTTTTGAAATACAGGTTAATTCTTTCATCAAAATCCTTTGCAACTTTATCGGTAGTTAAAACATACATGTTTCTACCCAAAACTTCCGACTTTGTATAGCCCCACAATCTTTCTGCTGCTGCATTAAAGAATTTAATCTTCCGAGCCTCGTCAAATTGGATAACCGGGTCAAGATTTCCAGCAAAAGCGTTACTAAATTGTTCTTCCAGAGTTTCCAATTCTTCTGTTTTTTCAGAAATATTATGTGTAAGTTCCTTTAATCTTTGTCTTTGTCTTTTATCTCTGTCAATAAAATTAACTCGCATATTCTCAAGGTCCTCCACCTTAACTTTTAGTTCCTTTTCACGGGATAAAGCATCTTCCTGCGAACTAATTATTCCCTCCATGTTTTGACGCATTTCTTCTTCCTGCTCCTGCATTTCCTGCTCAGAAATTCTTGATTGCTCAAGTAATTCTGCTGTTCGCGTATTTATTTTTGATGTTGATAGTGTAGAAGCAATACTTTCACCAATTCTTTCAACTAGTTGTATTTCATATGGCTTTAATTCATTAAATGATGCAATTTCAATTACACCAAGCATTTCATCTTCAAGTTTTAATGGGACAAGTAATAAACTTTTTGGATTTGCATCACCCAGGCCTGATTCAATTTCGATATACTCTTCAGGTAAATCAGTCATATAAATAGTATACTTTTCTATGGCAACACCCCCAACTAACCCTTCACCCAAATTAATCCTTTTATTAATAAATTTTTCCCTGTTGTATGCATAAGCAGCTATTAACTCAAGGTGTATATCATTTTCATCAATATCATTTAAGATAAATATACCACCCTGATTTGCATTCAGGTATTTTATAAGGCTGCCAATAATATCTTTTGAAAGTAAATTAATATTTTCTGTATGCCTTCGCAGGATTTCACCAAATTGGGCTAATCCTTCAGTTGTCCATCTTCTTTCCTGATCTTCAACTTTTCTTTTTTCCTCTTCTTCTTTGGTCACCTGTAGGTTTTTACGCATATCAAGCAACGCATTTCCCAAAACATCTTTATCACTTAATGGTTTATATTTACTGATAAAGTTTTCTTTACCCATTTCAAGAGCAAAAGCAGAAGTTTTTCTCAATCCATCAACCAGGGCATTCAGAGCAATGGCCATATTTCCAATTTCATCATTATTTAGAACGGGGATATGACCAGGAAGTTCACCCCTTGAAAGATTTTTAGCCAGGGTTTCCAATTTTTTAAGTGGGTTTGATATCGTTCTATCAATAGCAAAAATAATAAGTAAAGAAACGAAAATTGCCAATAATGCAAATAAGCTGTTGTAAACTTTGATTTTACTTGACAGATATTTCAAATCAATTCCTGATTCAAGTGTTAATTCACCCAGAACCCTGTCAATTTCATTAAATTTTTTAAGAACCTCTTCGTAGTTTTGTTTATAATACCAGTAAATCTTATCTAATTGTGCTTTTCTTGTAGAAGCGGTAAGATCAATAAATTCAATAGGTGTTATAGCTTCAACGGAATCAGTTTCCAGAGAATCAGAATCAAACTCTTCAGAAATTACCGGTGAAGCGTAATCACGGAACAAATCTCCCTTTTTCAACTGTTCTTTTTTTATTTTTTCAACATTTTCAAAATAGGGTTGAAGAGTATTCTTAATAATTGACTTGGTTTCATCAAGGTAATTAATGATTTTTACCCTGGTCATATCATTTTTATTGGAATAAAGCACGTTAACCTGTTTGTACAAACTTTCATATAAAACCTGTGTTTCGCTTGATGTTTTAATATGAAAGTTTACTATTTCATCAATTGAGGCTAGGTTTTCTGTATGTACTATTTCCAGTAACCTGCGTAAATCATGAAGATTAATTAGTTTTAGCTTTTTAAGTGTTATTCGTGTGTGGTTTGTATTTTCAATATTGGTTTGGTTATTATCAATCTTGTCCAGAGTTCTAAACTGCCAAAAAAGCAAGAATAAAAAAATTAGGATAATTAAAAAAAATCCTGAAAATAGCTTTATTTTAATATTCAGATTCTTGAAGAATTCCATTTTATAAATTTTATAAGAAATGTCTCGATTAATATACTATATTACAAGTGCTAAATTTACAATTAAAAAAATAAATGTAAAAAATAATTAAACATCTTTGTTCAATTATTTGCATAATTGTTCAATATAAAGATTATATTAAACCAAACACATATTGCAAATTGATAAACTACAAACAATATACCATCTGTTAAAAAAAATGCAGTTTGGCTGCAATTATAAATTAATGATGGCAAACAAGATTAGTAATTTTCCAGTTGTGTAATTTGAAATTTACAAAAATAAAGATTCAATAATCTAACAACCTGCATATTACAGTCAAAAGTGTAATAATTAGCAATATTTTACAAAATAAAGTAGATAAAAAAAAATCAGTATTTTTTAATGTTTAAGCTGTAATGGTTAATTTTGCAGGCTGAAATCAAAAATAAGAACTTATTGAAACCCTTGCCGGGATACCGGAATAGGATATTGAGGGATCTGATAAGAAACTTAATCGCTCTATAAAAAAGGACATGATTTATTTTCAAATACTTAACGATTAATTAGACACATGAAGATAGGCAATATTGAACTTCCTGAATATCCATTATTCCTGGCACCAATGGAAGATGTCACTGATCCATCCTTCAGATACATGTGTAAACAATACGGTGCAAACATGGTATATACTGAATTTGTCGCATCAGAGGCTTTAGTCCGGGATGTTAAAAAAACATTTAAGAAGCTGGAACTTGAAGAGCACGAAAGGCCAGTCGGGATACAACTATACGGGCATAACATCGATGTTATGGCAGAATCGGCCAAAATAGCCACAGAGGCAAAACCTGACTTAATTGACATTAATTATGGTTGCCCTGTTAAAAAAATTGCAAATCGTGGAGCAGGAGCAGGTATGTTACGTGATATCCCCAAATTGATAAAAATGACCGAAGAAATCGTAAAAGCAACCCATCTCCCGGTTACGGTAAAAACCCGCCTGGGCTGGGACTTTGACGATTTAGTTATTGAAGACCTGGCAGAAAGGTTGCAGGATACAGGGATAAAAGCATTAACTATTCATGGTCGTACCCGTAGTCAAATGTACCGAGGCCAAGCAGATTGGGAGCTTATTGGTAAAGTAAAAAATAATCCACGGATACATATACCCATTATTGGTAATGGAGATATTGACTCGCCACAAAAAGCAAAAGAAGCTTTTGATAAATATGGTGTTGATGGAATAATGATTGGCAGGGCAACTTATGGCCGGCCATTTATTTTTAAAGAAATCAGGCATTTTTTAGATCATGGTGAAGAAATGCAAGCTTTAACGATTATGGAAAAAGTAAATTTAGCCAAATTACATTTTAAAAAGTCGGTTGAGTACAAAGGGGCACCCCGCGGCGTATACGAAATGAGAAGACATTTAATTTCCTACTTCAAAGGGATTCCGCACTTTAAAGAAATGCGCATGAAACTGGTTACTACTGATGAACCTGAGGCAGTACTTGATCTAATAGAAGAAATTGGCAAGAAGTTCGGGTAAAATCCACGAAAATTCTATCACAGAACAAAGGAAAAGCAGAAATAATTTATGGTAATATGATAAAACACTTCGTTATAATAATCAACACTTCGTTAAATTTTTGTTTCGCGCAAAGCCGCAAAGTCGCAAAGATTTGATTATTAACCTACGTTGCTGTTAGTTTTTAACAGCCAGATATGCAGATGTTTATATGAATTTGCCGAACGATTAAATAATGAGAAACTATAAATTGAACCCATGGATTTATCAGTCTTTATAATAATTATATTTTTTATTACTGGTTTTATAATTTATAAAATCTTTAACAGAAAAACCGGTTGGAAAGCTCATAAGAATAGTTTCTTACCCAAATGGCGGGTTATACTCTCTGAAAAAGTTGCTTTTTATAACAACTTACCTAAAGATGAAAAAGAATGGTTTGAATATAAAATTCTTGAGTTTCTGGCCAATGTTAAAATTACAGGTATTGAAACAGAAGTAGCCATTTATGACAGATTACTAATTGCTTCAAGTGCTGTCATCCCCATTTTTGAATTTCCTGAGTGGCAATATCTGGAGCTTGATGAAGTATTGCTTTACCCGGCATCTTTTAATAGCAAATTTGAAACCGCCAGTGAAAAAGGGACTATTTTAGGTATGGTTGGGGAAGGTTATATGAACGGTAAAATGATCCTTTCAAAACCCTCCTTACATAATGGCTTCCGGAATGAAACAGATAAAAAAAACACAGCTATTCATGAATTTGTTCATTTAATTGATAAGGCTGATGGTCAAGTAGATGGGATTCCTGAATTATTACTAAAAAAACAATATACACTTCCCTGGTTTGATTTAATTTACAAGAAAATTGATGAGATCCTTAAGAATAAATCAGACATTAACCCTTATGGTGCAACGAACGAAGCTGAATTTTTTGCAGTTATCAGTGAATACTTTTTTGAAAGGCCTGCTTTGCTTAAAACAAAACACCCGAAAGTATACGAACTTCTGGAAGAAATTTTTAATAAAAAAGCAAATTTTACACAAAAAAAGATAAGCAAAATAAAATCTGGAAGAAATGACCCTTGCTTATGTGGAAGTGGTAAGAAATTTAAGCATTGTTGCGGAAGATTGTAAATTCTTTAGTTATACCTTTTTTTAATAACATCTGAATTTAATAAAAATCCTGTAAAAGCTGTAAATAAAGCTATTATAGAAATTATTATCGCTAATTTGCCCCAGGGCACATCCGCTGCAACTCTTTGCTGGATATACTCATTCATTGCATATAACCATGCAATAGAACCAAGATAGCATAACACTTGCACTATCACCAATACAGTGCGTTTTTTTATAAAAAGTAAAAAAGGGACCAACAATGATAAAATCATTAGAAAGGTGATTTCAACCCTACTGAAGTGTGCTGCTAGCATTAAAAACGAAAGTGCAACTAAAACAACCCTAGTAACCATAGATTTTTTATTTATTAATTAGTGAATATTAAATTTGCAACAAGATAAAAAATATATGTTAAGCTTATATAATTCTACTTGTTTTCTCGGAAAATATCCCTGCCTTTTTCTAAAAAAGTTACTGAAAATGTAGATTATTTTCTAGTTGTTTTGATTTTTTATACTCAAATAGGGATTTAAATTCAGATATGTATATATTTGCTACAAAATACAAATTCGTTTTAAATATAAACCAATTAAAATAAGCAAATGAAAAATAAAGTATTATTATTTTTAGCCATAGTTTTTACACTGAATGCATGTAAAAAAAATGAAGTAGACCCTCATGTTTTTGAAAGAGGTCAAATTATTTCCAGTGAAGTAGCCGGAACCAATACAGCTGAAGATATACGGACTATGTTTACTATTTTTGACCCATATATAGCAATTCAAATAAATTATCAATATGATGTTAATAGTTACACGATAACATATGAAACCATTACACCTGATGGAGAAGAGACACAGGCGTCAGGCTTGTTAACTATTCCTAGTGACTTGACTACCGCTGCACCTTTACTTAGTTATCAGCACGGTACAATTTTGAAACAAGATGCTGTCCCCACCGGTGCGGATCAAATGTTAGCTTTGCTGGGAATGGCTTTTGGAACAGAAGGTTATATTGTTTGTATGCCTGATTTTTTAGGATTAGGTGAAGGCGAAGGTTTACACCCTTATATGCATGCTAAATCTGAAGCCACTGCAACAATTGATATGATTAGGGCAGCTAAAAATAAATTAGACGAACTGGGGATTGAGTATAACGACCAGTTGTTTTTAATGGGATATTCGCAGGGCGGGCATGCAACCATGGCTACCCATAAAGCCATAGAGGAAGAATATGCCGATGAATTTACTGTAACAGCCAGTTCTCCAATGGCCGGGCCACATGATGTTTCGGGTATAATGGCAGAAATAGTGCTTAGAAAACAAGAATATATTGCGCCTGCATTTTTACCCTATATGTTGTATGCTTATAATTCCGTTTATAATTTATATGATGATTTAGAAAGCATTTTTGTAGCACCTTATGATACTTATTTACCACCATTTTTTGATGGAGAAAATTTGTATACACTTAATGAAGTAGGCGTAGAACTTCCACCTATTCCTTCGGACATTTTAACAGAAAGTGCTTATAATGATATCATGAACAATACTAATCCAGCCTTTTTGGATGCACTTGAAGACAATGATTTATATGATTGGCATTCAACCGCACCAATACGTATGTTTCATTGCAATGGGGATGTTACAGTACCCAAGGCAAATTCAGATAAAGCCCTGGCGAGCTTCCTGGATAAAGGGATCACCAATGTAGAACTTATTAACCCACTTGAAGGGGGTACACATTATACATGCGCAATTCCAAGTATTTTTGCAGCTAAAGAATGGTTTAATACATTTTAAATTTTGTCCATCGAAGTCATCTGACGACTCTGTACTTTTAATTTACAGGAACTTTATGTCCTGATAAATGTTAATATGGTAAAGTCGTCTGATGACTATTAAAAGAATAAAAACATATGGAGATACGATACATTAAACAGAAGATAAGTATTCAGTCAGCTTAAAGGTTTAATAAACAAATATATGCCACAGATTACTTGCGTGAGGGCTGAAGCCGTTCACAGATTTTAAAACAAGCAAAGCTTGTTTTTCTGTGAAAATCAATTTCATTGATTTTTTTTAATCTGTGAATCTGTGGCATCTTTTCACTTTTTGACGACTGAGTAGTTACAACAGAAGAAAACAAAAGCAAATCAATAATAACTCCCATCAAGTTTTAGAAAGCTAATAATGTCCCAAGAAATTGATTTAAACAATTGGAACAGAAAATCGCAATTTGATTTTTTTAAGGATTACGACATTCCTTTTTTTAATATCACAGCCGATGTGGATGTTACTAATCTGCATCGGTTTTGTAAAAATCAAAACCTACCGTTCTTTTTAGGTTCCTTATTTTATTCTACAAAGGCAATTAATGAAATTGAAGAATTTCGATACCGGATAAAAGGCAATGGAGTAATTTGTTATGAGAAAATCCATGCAGGTTCAACCATTTTAATGGATGACAATACTTTCAGCTTTTGCTATTTCGAGTATATTGATAATTTGCAGAAATTTATTGATGCAGGAAATAAAGAAATAGAGGTGCTCAAGAAGAAAAAAGGATTTGACCCTAAACTAAACGCAGATAATTTGATTCATTATTCAAGCATACCATGGATAAGCTTTACAGGTATACAGCATGCCCGTAAATTTCGAACCGGTGATTCAATCCCCAAACTGGTTTTTGGAAAGTTTTATAAGGATGGTGATCACCTGAAAATGCCTTTATCCGTCGAGGTACACCATGCTTTGCTTGATGGCTATCATGTAAGTGAATATTTTAAAAAATATCAGGAATTAATGGATGGATTGTAACTTTAGACAACAGAACTTATCATAATCTGTATTGTCGTATTTTTTCTATTTCCATTAAACCAACATTTGGTAATTAGTCACTGGTCATTAGTTAATTACATGCTTAAAAATGACGAATGACCAATTTCTAATGACTTTATAAACGGACTCCTGTAATGTTCTATTAATCAACTTTACTTAACAAAATTTCCTGTGTTCGAAGTATCAAAACAGCCTTTTCACCAGTTTTTAGCTTTAATTCTTCTAAAAGCCGTGTTAATATTATTGCTGTAACGAGATTGCTTTTATAACGAAATTTCAATTCACTTAAAATATCACCTTTCGTAATAGTTTCTACTTCAGTGATAATTTTATTTTGACGCTTTTTATTATGCCTTTCATGAAAACTTTTAATAGAAATTTCGGTTTCTTTAAACAGCATATTTACTTCATTCCCAACAGAAATATACTCATCCGTCGAATCTGAATTAATAATCAATGAGCTAAATTCATCGTCATCAATACAAATATCTACTAAAGTAATACCTTCAGATGTTTGAACATTGTAAATTTCGCCTTTTAGCCTATTCATTTATAACAAGCCTGACTTACTGCTATCCAGCCACTCTACATCTGATTGAATGTCCGTTTTAAATATAGTTAGATCTGCATCCCATTTACCATCAGCAAAATAGATTACTTTATCGGCATCAGATTGAATATTTGTATAATACCAAATAAGGGGCTCAGTTGCTTCCCATTCACTTGTGGTTTCAAAAATTACCGTATCTGCTTCAGATCGGATATCAGTTACAAATACTTTTAAATTTGCTTCAGAAGCAATGTCTGTCTTAAAAAATTTAGGCATAAAGTAAATTTTAAATTTAACAATTAATGGTTAAAGATAGTTAAAATTATGGTTCTACTACCATTTTAGTGGGTGCTTAACCAGAAGGTAATTTTCAGCCTAAATTTACTATGGTTATTTGTTGATTTGTTTATCTGTTTATAAGCTGCATAATTAAGCTATATAAGCATATATGGCATAAACAAATAAACGTATAAACAGATAACCAACATGCATTTTAATCAGTTACCCACTAAATTTGCAGTAATACCAAAATTATTATCATAGGTTAAATTTGTTGATAAAACTAACGAAACAGCCGCACCCAGGCTAAATCAACTGAATTGGCTCAACACCAAAATTATATCCATTGCTACTCAATAGTTTTGTAACCGTATTCTTTCAAAATTTTCTGTGCATTTTGACTGAAAAGAAATTCGTAATAATTTTTCGCATTTTTATTTTGTCTCTTACCTTTTAGCAATAATACAAACTGCTCAATCGGTTTATACAAACTTTCATCCACATCAAACCACTTACCTTTACCTTTCAGTTTTGGGCTAAGTACTAATGATTTGCTTGAAAAGCCAACATCTACATTATTATTCAGGACATATTGGCTGATTTGTGAAACGTTTTCAGCAAAAATAACTTTTTGCTTAACAGAATCATAAATTCCAATAGATTTTAATACCTGAACTGATGCTTGACCAAAAGGGGCGTTTTGCGGATTGGCAATGGCAATTTTTTTAATTTTTTCATCTGCTATTTCATAAATATCGCCTTTAAGGTTTATTCCTTTATTTGTCCAATAAACAATTAACCCACTGCAAAAAAGTTTGGGTTTTTCAAGACCAAAACCATTTTCAAACAAATAATCTGGATACTTTTTATTTGCCGAAAGAAAAATGTCAAAAGGTGCCCCATTCTGAATTTGGGCAGTTAATTTTCCTGAACTGGCTGCTGACATTTCAACTTTTATGTTTGTTCCTTTTTCAAATTCAGCATTAAGTTCTTCAAGTGCATAGCGTAAGTTAGATGCTGCTGCAATACGTAAAGTTTCTGTTTTATTTGAATTACAAGAAACCAATGATAAAATAAAAGCTATAGCGAATACAATTATTTGAGATTCTTTTAACATGTTAAAAAGAGAGTTTAAATGGGTCATCAAAATTATAATAATTTGAGTGAATTTGCTACTTTAGCCCAAAACTAAATACAGTAAAAATGAACAAAGAATTATTAGATAGTATGCAAAAGCTAAGCGGGAAAAATGATATAACCATTCCGCCTTTAAGCTCTATTGATATGGAAAGTGAAATTTTAGAATATAAAACAGGTGAATCATTAAAAGTATCATTTCCTATTAAAGAAAAATACAATAATCCTATGAATGTAACACTTGGCGGATATTTTTCTGTATTTTTTGATTTAACTTTTGGCCCGTTTTCATTTATGGAAATTCAGGGGCCAACTACCAGCCTTGACTTGAACGTGAGTTTTATAAAACCTGTTGCACCTGCTGATAAAAATATCATTATTGAAGCAAAAATTGTAAGCAAAAGCAAAACTTTTATCAATTTTGAGGGCAAAGCCTTTAAAGAAGATGGTACTTTGTTGGCAAGTTCTACATCAAGAATGATGGTTATAAAATTGAAACAAGACTAGT
>JBDLJL010000141.1:0-12766 GCA_039714415.1 Bacteroidota bacterium | reverse complement strand
AAAGTCATAGGCAGGTGAATTCTCTTGCTTTGTCCCATCAATCCTTGTCCGGTCTTTGACATTTATAGGATTATGAGCATACGGATCACTTGGGTCATGTGTACTTGTAACCCAAGCATATGAACCTTGATAGTTCTCTTTTAAATAAGTTGCTCCTACCGAAAATTTATCAGTCGGTTGCCAATGGAAGGCAAAACGTCCACCATATATTTTCTCATCATTAAAATCAGGAACATTCAACTCAACATTATCAATAAAACCACTGTTATTAAAGCCATAACCTACTGCACGAATAGCCATTTTATCAGTGATAGGTAAGTTCAGATAGGCGTGCCCACCGAAATTTAGCCCCCCATCTGTAGTACTTGATAAGTAAGTATTAAGCCCACCGGCAATTTTGTCAGTATTGGGTTTGTTGGGGATGTAGCGTACAATACCACTCATAGCGCTACGACCAAACAAGGTTCCCTGAGGTCCTTTTAGCACTTCAACCCGATCCATATCAACCATACGGATGGTTGGGATTCCACCTCCGGGATTAGAAATGGGAAAATCATCGAAGTAAGTTGCTGACACAGCACTACCTGCTTCCTGAGTTGATGTTGCGATATTACGAAAGATGATTCTATTATTTGATCCATTGGATACTGAGGTAACCCCCGGAACCGCATCAATAAATTGTGTAACATCCACTTTGCCCTGAACTTCCAGTTGATTGCCTGATATTGCAGAAATAGAGGCGGGCGTTCTTTGAACGTTTATTGAACGCCTGGTTGAGGTAACCATAATTTCCTCCAAACCAAGAGCATCTTTGCTAAGTGTAAACGAAAGGTCTGTGGTTTTACCTTCAACAACGTTTACAGATTTACTTATTGACTTGTAACCAATAAACGACACTTTAAGGTTTTGATTACCAACAGGAACATTATCAAGCAAATAAGCACCATTTAAATCAGATGAAGCGCCTATGCTTGTTCCTTCAATAACAATATGTACACCAGGTAATCCCCCCCCGTTTTCATCAGTAACCTTTCCTTTTACTGAACCTGTTTGTGCAATAAGAAATTGGGAACTAAAAAATAGCATCAAAAATAGGTATGCAATTTTACTGAACTTGATGTGAAACTTTTTTTCCATTTTTCATTTAGTTTTAGATTAATAAATTTTTATCCTATAAATTAACGGAAAAAAGTAAAATCAGTCGCCCAATCCTATAAGGTTGGACATATTTAGATAAAACAAAAAATACTATAATACTGATGTTCACCCGTTTATGTTTTATTGAAAATTATTGGATATTTACCGGCTTTGTAATTGACATGACAAATTAAACATTCAATAAGCGACAATCAATATTCAGTTTTCAAGTAAAAAAGCTGCGACATAAAAGTATAAATGCGTAAGCAATTATTGAATATTCAGAGATCCTAACTTATCGGAATCTGCATTGTCATATTTTTCTTATTTTCATTAAACCAATTTTTGGTAATTAGTCATTAGACTCAAGTAACTCCTTTGGAGATTTCTTTAAAAAAACAATGAACATTCGTAATTTTATAGTTGCAAAAGGGCAGTAAAAGGAATGTGGCAGTTATTACTTTGGTGTTTTAATACCCGTTCATTAGACTTGCCCCAAGGGCCCAGATTGGATAATTGGCGAATAAAGGCAAATATCCTCACCTTTATTTCCCGCTTGGCAGTTTTGTCACTTTTGTGCCCATCGCCCCTTGGCCTTTACCCCCCAAAGCAAACGCATGAAAAAAAGCAATCATAATTATGATTGCTACCCATAGTATTAATTGCCACAGATTCACAGATTCTTAAACAAGCTACGCTTGTTTTTCTGTTAAAATAATTTTAATTATTTTTTAATCTGTGAACGGCTTTAGCCCTCACGCAAGTAATCTGTGGCATTAATTTGTTGTAATTTTATTTTTCATTAAAGTTAAGCAAATCAATATGCAGATATTCTGACAATTAACCAATTAAATTATTGCTTTATTGTTCATTGGCAGGAATTAGTCATTAATGACTGGTAATTAGATAATTATATTCGAAAAAAAATAACCAATGACCAATCTCTAATGACTTTATGCGACAATATCAATTTACGAATACAAGCCTGTAATATCCTGAAAATCAAATCATGAGTCAGTAGTTCTGATATTGAGTGTTGCGTATTGATTATTGATTATTGTACGTTTTGTAACAACAGTACAAACAGAAGAAGACCGCTTCCTTCGTCGCGGTGACGATCTATGGGCAGCGATTAGGTTACACTCTGGCACAGGTGTTTCACAGCTTTTTATAAACTATCCTATAAATTATGCAGCTTTCTGTTTAAGGTATTGAGATGGGGTAAACCCTGTATGTTTTTTAAAAATACTGTTAAAGCTGGACTTTGAATTAAACCCACTATCATAGGCAATGGCCAGTAAGGTAAGTTTTCCATGTTTTGGGTTAGCTAAGCGGGACTTCACTTCCTGAACCCTGTATTCGTTCACGAAATCGTAAAAATTTTTACTTAATTGCTCGTTTATTAGCTGGGACAAGTGGTTAACTGAGACATTCATAGATTCTGCTACCTCTTTGATGTTTAGTTTACCTTTGAGATAAGGTCTTTCATTTTCAAAATAATCCAGTAGTTTTTCAAGGTATTCTTTTGCTTCTATTTGCTTTAGGGCAGAACGCTGATAAGACCCTTTTTTCTCAATCACAGGGTCAGCACCATCAGTTTTGCTTTTATAAGGTGTTGCATTTGTGTAAATAGCTTGCTGTTTTAATCCAAAATAGCCAAAAAGAAATAAAAAGATTGTTAATGTTAGATAAATTAAATAACCCAGATTAGAATAAGCCATAACCGGATATTCAGTAAAAAGGTGACTAATTAATATGACTAACCACCAAATTCCATAAAATATTACAACATAGTTCAACCATACAAGGTCAATCTGTTCTGTATATGAAAAATTTTCAGATATTTTCTTTTTGTGTCTCCTAAGTTTGAAAAGAGCCCAAATAACATAAATGGGATTAATGGCTAAATAAAAAGAAACCGTAAAAAGTGAGACACTGTAGTATGTTACGTTAAAACAGATTCCCATTTCCTTAACAGCAGGAAAGTAGAGAATTAACATTATATACAAATTAAATAATAAGTATGGGAGCCCGTGCAGCCAATAAACGTGTTTAAACCTGTCATCACTATTAACCATTGCCAACACATATAAATACAAGACAGGCCCCAAAAGTATTGGCATAGAAAATCCCATTCTGAATAATAGGGGATATCCATCGATAAATGTATTTAAATACAGGGTACTAAAATACAGTCCGAAAAGCCCCAGCCAGAAACCAAGTACATAGTCTGCAGTTGATCTCTCGTTTTTAGTAAAAACAAGTAATGCCAGAAAATATGATATTGTTGCCCCTATTATAAAAATTGCTTCCAAAGCTAATACTATGTTATAATTTAAAACTCAAAATTATCAAAAAATATCATTTTACATAAAAATCCATAAAGGTTTTACCTTCAATTTTTGCAACCAAACGGTCATTTTTTTTTAACCTGCCCAACCCCGGCAGGTGTACCTGTAAATATTAAATCACCTATTTTTAAGGTTATAAATTTTGAAATATAGGATATCAAAACATCAAAGTTAAATATCAAATCTTTTGTTGCCCCATTTTGCACGGTTTTATCATTTAAATCCAAGTTGAAATGGAGATTTTACTTCTTCAAGCCTTTCGTTTTATTATCCAATTGCTTAATAAAATCTTTTTCTACCTTAGTGATTCTACTCTTGATTTTTTCTTTATAAATTTCGTATTCGGCATGTGCTTTTTCTATGGCTTTTTGGTGGCTGATAGTTCCTGAATGTTGCAAAATTTCTTTGTTTGTCATTTTCAAGAATGTATCTAACTGTTTAATCCAACCAGACATATACATTGGTGTGCGGTCTAAAGCCTGAATTTCAGCAATTTCTAAAAATGCGGTTACCATTCTGTTTAAAACGTTTAACTCATCTTCGTTAAGATAATTTTTGGCAATCCCTGTCTCTTTTTTTGTTGGAATTTCACCTGTAAAATTGGTTAAACCAATATATTCTTTAGAAGAATCAACTCTTCGGTAAACAGTTTCTGCCGCTGTTTCTCCGTGTGATGCCCAGTGCATTTTATTTTGAACTGTTTTAAAAAACAATATTGATTGCTCTGTATTTGGATCATAATCAATACTTGTTGCATAAATATCCAAAACTTTCCTCCAAAAAACCTTTTCAGACGAACGAATATCACGGATTCTTGCTAGAAGCTCATCAAAATAGTTTCCGCCTCCTGCCTTTTTTAATAATTCATCGTTCATCGCAAAGCCTTTTATCAAATACTCTTTGATAAGTGCTGTTGCCCATTTTCTAAAATGCACACCTCTATGTGATTTTACACGATAACCAACAGAAATAATAACATCAAGGTTGTAAAAATTGGTGGGTTTTGTAGAAAAATCGGAAATTCCGATTTTTCTCATTGAAAGCTCTTGTTCCAGCTCTTGTTCTTTGTAAATATTAAGAATATGCTCATTAATTGTAGAACGAGATTTTTGAAAAAGTTCAGCAATCTGGTCAATATTTAGCCACACAGTCTCATTTTCAAAATGTGTTTCAATTTTAACTTTGCCGTCTTCGGTTTGATATATTATAAGTTGTTGTTTTTTCATTGGGCTTTATCTAATAATTTTAGCAAAATTTAAACTTTCAGGCTTGATTTATATTCTTTACTTTACTTTAAAATCCATAAAGATTTTACCCTCAATTTTTGCCACTAAACGGTCATTTTTTTGAACCTGCCCAACCCCGGCAGGTGTACCTGTAAAAATTAAATCACCTATTTTTAAGGTTACAAACTTTGAAATATAGGATATCAAAACATCAAAGTTAAAGATCAGGTCTTTAGTCGTTCCGTCCTGCACCGTTTTTTCGTTTAAATCCAAACTGAAATGCAAATCGTTTAAATCTTTATAGTTTGATTTTGGGACAAATTCCGAAATGGGTGCGGCACCATCAAAGGCTTTGGCCATTTCCCATGGCTTTCCCTTTTCTTTACATTTTTGCTGTAAATCACGGGCAGTAAAGTCAATACCTATGCCTATTTCATCAAAATACCTGTGTGCAAACCTTTCTTCAATATTTTTCCCTAAACGGTTAATTTTCAGCACAATTTCAGCTTCATAATGAACATCATTAGAAAAATCAGGATAAAAAAATGGTTTGTTGTTCCTAATTATTGATGTTTCCGGTTTCATAAAAAACATGGGCTCTTTAGGTACCGGGTTGTTTAATTCTTTCGCATGTTCAATGTAGTTTCTTCCTATGGCTATTATCTTCATCTTTTTAAAAATTTCACGCCAAGACGCTAAGACGCAAAGGAAAGCTTAATCATTATTTGTAAACTCATGAGGGCTATAAAGCCTTTCCCTTTTGTGTTAAAGACATTAGCATGTGTGTTTCATTTTTATATTCTTAATTGATTTGACATAAAATACCTACTAGGCTAACTTATAAAAGCCTATGTACCAACATTTATGTCTTGATATTTAACCTATCCCTCGTAGGTTTCATATTTATTTTACGAAATTAAAATTTCAATTGATAATTTGAAAGTTCTTTCTAAAAATATTTATATTCGCAAATACAAATATTAGATTGTCAAAGATGAATAAAGAATTTGATTACGATTATATAATTATAGGTTCTGGTTTTGGTGGTGCTGTTTCAGCTTTACGATTAACAGAAAAAGGGTACAAAGTATTAGTAATTGAAAAAGGTAAATGGTTTGGTGATGATGATTTACCAAAAACCAACTGGAATTTACGAAAATGGCTTTGGTTTCCATCTTTGCGGTTTTTTGGAATTCAAAATATTGCATTTTTTAAACATGCTACCATTTTAAATGGGATTGGTGTTGGTGGTGGTTCCCTTGTATATGCCAATACACTTCCTAAACCAAAAACACCATTTTACAATCATGGTTCATGGGCAAAACTAACAGATTGGGAAACTGAATTAGCACCATTCTATGAAACAGCATGGAAAATGCTAGGAGCAACTGGAAATCAATATCTGGGTGAAAGCGATAAACAATTTCAAAAACTAGCTAAAGATATTGGTAAGGAAAAAAGTTTTGAACCAACAAAAGTATCTGTATATTTTGGTGAAAAAGACAAAACAGTAGCTGATCCGTATTTTAATGGCGAAGGACCTGACCGTACTGGCTGTGTTTTATGTGGATCGTGCATGACTGGCTGCAGGCATAATGCAAAAAATACACTGGATAAAAATTATCTGTACCTGGCTCAGAAAAAAGGGGCTAAAATAATTGCTGAACATAATGTTTATGATGTTCAAGCTATTAATACCAATGATTTATCAGAAGGATATATTGTGAAGTTTAAAAAGACAGGAACCCTCTTTGGGAAAAAACAATCCATAAAAACAAAAGGTGTTATTTTTTCAGGTGGTGTTTTAGGTACTATTCCGCTATTGCTCAAATTTAAAAAGTCCTCTTTACCGAATTTAAGCCCTAGGGTTGGTGAAATGGTAAGGACCAATAATGAAGCATTAATAATGAATGTCAGCCTTGACAAAGATAAAGACATGTCAGATGGAATTGCGATTGGTTCAATAATAGATTTAGATGACAATAGCCATATAGAACCAGTGCGTTACGGAAATGGAAGTGGTTTTTGGCGAGCACTTGCCTTTCCAATGGTAAGTGAAAAAAACTGGTTTAAGCGCATGATTAAATTATTTATTTTACCTTTTACAGATCCCATCAAATGGTTAAAAGTCCTTTTTGTAAAAGATTTTGCAAAAAGCACATCAATAATCTTATTCATGCAACACCTTGATAGTACCTTAAAGTTCAAAAAAGGAATATTCGGGATGAAATCAAAATTGGATAAAGGCGAACCACCATCAGCTTTTATTTCAGAGGCACATGAAATTGCAAAAAAATACAGTAAGCAAATTAATGCCAAATCAGTTGTATTATCATTAGAAACGGTTGTGGGGACACCTTCAACAGCACATATTTTAGGCGGTGCTGTTATGGGGAACGATGCAGAACACGGGGTTATAGATAAGGACAACAGGATATTTGGTTACGAAAATCTTTATGTTTGCGATGGATCTTTCATATCTGCCAACCCGGGAGTTAACCCGGCTTTAAGCATCACAGCAATTACGGAAAGGGCGATGAGTAAAATACCGAAGAAAACCATATAAGAAAAAGGCTAAGGTGGCTAAAATAAGCCATATCGGTTTCAACTACCTTCCTGCTCCTCAGCCTTCTTTTTGTGCTGAGGTCAGAAATTGTTCCAACTATTTCACCGCATCACCAAAACTTGCCCTTAATTTTACTGCTGTTAATACTTTTTTAGTATATAAAGGAAAATCGGCATTCATAATCCAGCTATAGTAACCAGGTTGCTGTTGAAAAACCTCTTCTACTGTCTTGCCTTTGTTTTTTCCAAAATTAAAGGTTTCTTTGCCTTTATCATTAAAAACAATCATACCTGCAAAATCAGCTGTTTTCTTTTGTGATGAAAATTTTGAAATTTGGTTTACATCATTTTTCAGATCATCGTAACGCGCAATTTGTGCTTTTAGCACTTCATAAGTAGCATATACATCAGCCTCAGCAGAATGAGCGTTTTCAAGTTTCTTATCACAATAGAACTTATAAGCTGCACTTAATGTTCTGGGTTCTTTCTTAAAGAATATTACCTGGCCATCAACCAGCTTACGCTTTTTTACATCAAAATCAAAATCAACTCTTAGGAATTCTTCTACAAGAAGCGGAACATCAAACTTATTAGAGTTATAACCAGCCAAATCACTATTTTCAAAGAAATCACTAATTTCCTTAGCTAAATCAGCAAATGTGGGTTTATCTTTCACATCCTTATCATAAATTCCATGAATTTTAGAAGTTTTTTCCGGTATAGGAATGGTTGGATTAACAAGCCATGTTTTAGAATGTTCTGTTCCATCCGGCATTACTTTTAATACTGATATTTCAACAATTCGATCTTTTGAAACATTGATCCCGGTAGTTTCAAGATCAAAAAAAGCTAATGGTTTTGTCAGGTTTAGTTGCATTTGTAATGTTATTTTTTAGGCAAATTAGAAGAGTAAGAATCGTTTATGTTATAAATTATAAAAGAACAAAAATACCTATTTAAACAACAAATAGAAATCAAAAACCGCTTAAATTTTAAATTAATACGCTTTTGGAAATTGGGTTTTAACGTTTAGCCTATCACTTTTCAGATTCCAGATATATCTTAATTTTTTTTCTTTTGTTTCGGTAATAGTTTTCCTATATCATAAATTTCTTTTTTCCCAGTAAAAAATTATCTGCCTCAATTTCCAGATAATAAGTACCCGGCCCCATAGCTAATATAAAAGTGTTACGCTTTTTATTGAAAGCATAAATGCCAAATAACTCACCATCTTTATATACTGTTATTGAGATATTTTGATTAAACTTATTAAAGGGTATATCAATAGAATCTTTAACAATCAAATAATCAGACTCTTTATGAAGAAAAACGACTTTATAAATATCATAGTTACCCATTCCCTGTTTAATAATTGAAGAAATATAGGCGTATCTGGGGCTATTTGTAAAACTGATGGTTTTATTATCATAGGTATTATTTATTGGGTAACCCATATTTATAGGTTTTCCCCAATCGTTTTACTCAGAAATCCATTCCGAATGAAATATATCATCCCCCCCTATTGAACCATGCCCTTTTGAAGCAAAATAAATAATAGAACTATTGAGGTCAAGGTTTGGATAATTCTCATCATATTTAGTGTTAATATTGGATCCCATATTTATGGGTTTTCCCCAATCACCCCTTGGAATCTTTAAGGAATAATATAAATCAAATCCCTCCTACCCACCTGTTCGGTCACTTGCAAAATAGAGAGTATCCCCGGATATAGAATAACATACACCTTCTTCTTTACAAGTTGAATTTTAAACTGAGAGTGAAAATTAATTTAATGATAGATTAACAAGGGTTCATTATTACACTCCGATAAAATACTTTATAATAATTTAATACCCAGAATAATTTTTTAATTAAAAAAGACATTTAAGCTATAAGAATAATTTTGCACAAAAGTTCATATATTGGTAATCAAATACAAAAAAAAAGGAAAGCCCAAATGTCTTCAGGCTTTCCTTTTTTACTTGCAAATAAATATTAACTATGCATTTATCATCATAGGCATTATCAGCATTAACTCATCTTCAGCATCGTTTTCTTTTTCCAGGGGAACAACAATTCCTGCCCTGCTGGGATCTAACAATTCCAGTACAACATCATTAGATGAAATATTAGATAATATCTCAGCTAAAAATACTGATTTAAACCCAATTTCCATTTCATCACCATCATACTGGCATTTTAATTTTTCATATGCCGAGATAGAGAAATCAATATCCTGGGCAGAAACCAACATTTCATTTACTGAAAGTTTTAGCTTAATCAGATTGCTTGCCTGATTTGAAAATACTGCTACCCTTTTTATCGTATTATTGAGTTTTACTCTGTCAACAACTACTTTATTTGGACTATCTGCAGGGATAACTGAATCATAGCTTGGATATTCCCCTTCAACAAGCCTGCTAATCAATTGAGAACCATTTATAGTAAAAAACGCATTATTGGAATCCGTTTGAAGCTCAATTTCCGTGTCGTCCATTGGGAGTATACCTTTTAACAATGCAGCAGGTTTCTTAGGCAAGATAAACTTTGTTTCAATACCCGCATTAATATCACTCCTTCTATACCTAACTAATTTATGAGAATCAGAAGCGACAAAAGTTATATCATTTTCTTTTATATCTATAAATACACCATTCATTACAGGTCGTAGTTCATCATCTGCAGTTGCAAAAATTGTTTTACTTACACCTATAGCAAGCATTTCTGAACTTATTTTCATAGAGTTACTATTCTCTTCCTGTAAAGCAGGTAATTGTGGGAAATCTTCACCATTTTGCCCAACAATACTAAATTTCCCATTTTCAGTCAAAATATCTACATGCATAGATTCCATATCTGCTTCAAAAGTTAATGGTTGTTCAGGAAACTCTTTTAGCATATTTGTCAATCTTCTAGCTTCAAGTGCCAATACGCCTTCACCTTCTACATTATCCAGCTCAATACGTGTAATCATAGTCGTTTCAAGGTCTGTAGCAGTTATTATTAATTCTGACCCTTCCAACTTAAACAAAAAATTATCAAGAATTGGAAGAGTGTGTTTACCACTAATTACTTTACTAATTGAAGATAAATGACTTAAAAGCTCTGTACTGGAAATAACAAATTTCATGTGTTTATTTTTTAATTGTTTTTAATTGTCAGAATGCAAAATAAACAAATTTTGACATCTTATTATATACTTCTTATATAAATTTTATATTATTTTTTAAATAATTCGTTTATATAAAATACCTGGGGCTTATTTTTAAATGCTTCCCGGTTATTTTGCCATACTGATAGTTTTAAAACTCCTTCTTCTGGTATAACCTGAATTGTTTGTAAATTATTTACTTTAATTCTTGAATAAGTGGTTAACAGATTCCAACTTTTTGCCGCATCAATGTTAATACCCTTATTTAATGCATTTTGAACAGATCTATATCGGCTTCCATACCGATTCTGATTATTCCTTTTAATAGGATAATTTGCAGCATATAAATTATCACCAATAATATTATCCGGATATGAATTATTCCTGAATGTAAAATAAGGTTTGTCAGGTGCTATTTCAGCAATCAAAGCTATTAAATTGTCATTATTCACATGCGAAGCAGCCATAGCACTGATTATGAATGCGTCAGCATAACCATCCTTGTTTGCTACTAACACAGCTTTTAAATCGTTCACATCATTGCTTCCATTATGGTCATAATCATTCTGTTCCAAAGCTTTACGTAAAGAAAACCAGATGGGTTCATACCGGACTAGTTTTTCTTTAACAATTTTATCATACATCATATGTTGAAAAACTGTGAGTCCGCCCCTGTTACATCCTGATAATACATTCATTTGGCCAAAATAGCCAATCATTAACCAGGGCTGCTCATCCTTTTCTGAAGGAATGTGAACTAAAATAAGGTTATTTTCAAGCAAGGCTGGTACAACCGACCAATCAACATGCCTTGTTATAACAGACTTTCCATTAAGTACAGTACCTTTTGTAGCATCACCCCAACTCATTAAACTTGAACAACCATTAGATAAATTCCCGTTTTTAACCAAACCGCGCATATCAAGAAAAGAGTTGGAAACCAATAAATCAATATAATTAAATCCGTCCAACTCTACTTTTGCAGCTTTCATGCCCTGAATAATTGCTTTGGCCTCCTCAATATATTTTTTGTCAATTTTAATAAGTTGTTTATTATTTACAGTTGCACGGGCTTTGTCAAGATTACTTCCAAGGGCTGGAGTTATGTATTTTTTAAACAAATGCATGATTCTCGTACCACCAAGGTAACCATATGCGAAGCCTCTTTCCTCATGCGTTCCCCAGACTTTAATTACAGTGACATTGTCTTTCTGACGAACTATTTCACCATTTACTTTTTGAGCTTCTGCATAATTGCTTTTAAAAAGTAATAACACAATCAAACTAAGACACATGTATATTTTCATTTTTTTTTAATTATTTTGTTAAAAAATAATTGAGTTCTTTCAATATCGGGTCAATAATATAATACTCAAAAATAAGGATGTTTTTTTCTTTGTTTATTATTCCATATATATGATTTAAGTCAAATTCTTGACTAATACCTTTATCAGAATCTTTTGTCGGTTTTAAATATAAGTTTAATTCGTATAAAACATTCGAATTATCCTCTAAAATAATAGTATGTGCTAGGTTTAATTTGATTATTGAATCTTTCTGTGTTGTGGTCAATGAATTTTCAATTTGTTTAAAACCAATATTTTGAAAATAACTTAAATACCGGCTAACCGCTACTTTATCAATGTTTTCTATTTTCTCATTAGAATAATTAAAAAGACTTAATTCATCATTTTTAACAAATATTGTATATGATTTTTCTTTATTTCTGACGCTTTTATGTGTTATACGAATAATCTGACTTAAGCTTTTATTAAAAACCCTACGGTTTCGCCAAAACAGCTTGTTTACGGATACAATATCCTTCAAATCATTTACTAAACCAGATGCATTAAGAATACCCACTTTATCATTAGCAGACAAGTAATTACCTGATTTCACATCATTTAGATCACCTAAAAAGTACGTTTTTTGTATATTATTATCTGAAAAGATAGAAATTTTCGTTCCATTCTTCTTTAAACTTTCAATAATACTATCCCCGGAATTGTTTGAAATAGGTGCTATAAGATTTAGATTACTAAAAACCCGTAAAAATCGTTTAACTAAAGCCTTGTTAACCTGAAAAGTATCATTGACAATCCAATCACCTTCTACTTTTTCTAATTTGACTATTTGATTATCCTTTTCCAGAATTATTTTATCGACTGTGGATGTATCATCAATCAGAAAGTCATGACTTGATATAACTCTGTTTTTTTCATGATTATAATACCACGCAGCGCCTGCAAGTATAAGAATGATAGCTATTAAAATGATTCTTTTGGACATTAATACTTTATTAAATTTTAGATAAGTAGATTAGATTGCCTACTGTT
>JBDLJL010000140.1:0-13545 GCA_039714415.1 Bacteroidota bacterium | reverse complement strand
GATTCTCTTTATCCTGGTCAAGAATTTTCCCTAAGGGTATTGGTGAGATTAACCCATTAGGTGTTCAGTATTATCATAATGTAATTGACGAGTGCCTTGCTTTAGGCATTGAACCCTGGGTAACTATTTTCCATTGGGATACTCCACAGGTATTAGAAGAACAAGGTGGTTGGACAAATAGAAAAATGGTGGACTGGTTTTCTGAGTACGCTGAATTCGTCACAAAAGAGTATGGTAATAAAGTAAAAAACTGGATGATTATTAATGAACCATTATCATACACAGGTATGGGCTACATGTTTGGTGAAATGGCACCGGGTAAAAAAGGTTTAAAAAACTTTAAAGCATCAGCACATCATTCTGTATTATGTCAGGCCGAAGGTGGCAGAATTGTTCGTAAAAATGTTTCAGGTGCAAATATCGGAACTACTTTCCAATTAAGTTGGATTGACCCAATAAGTGATTCGCCCAAGCATATTGCAGCAGCCAAACGTATGGATGCAGTTTATAACAGGTTATTTATTGAGCCCTCACTTGGTTTGGGTTATCCGGAAGATGGGCTACCCTATTTAAAAACCATGAAAAAACTTTATTCTGATGGTGATGAAAAAATGATGGAATTTGATTTTGATTTTGTTGGTGCTCAATATTATTACCGTACAGTGGCAAAAAAATCTATGATGCCCGGTTTGAAAGCCAAAGAGATTAGTCCTAAAAAAAGGAAAGTCCCAATGAATGAAATGAATGGTGAAATATATCCAAAAGGGTTTTATCAGATTTTAAAACAACTGGGGAATTATGAAAAAATTAATAAGATCATTGTCACCGAAAATGGAACTTGTGTTAAAGACACTGTTAAAAATGGAAAAGTGCATGACATAGAAAGAATTAAATATTTTGAAGACCATTTAGTTGCTATGTTAAAGGCAAAAAAAGAAGGGGTAAATATTGATGGTTATTTAGTTTGGTCGTTAACTGACAACTTTGAATGGGATAAAGGATTTCGTCCACGGTTTGGACTGGTTCACGTTGATTTTAAAACACTGAAACGAACCATGAAAGATTCAGGTTATTGGTTTAAAGAGTTTTTAAGGTAAGAGTCATATTGTTATATCACTTTATTGTTGTCAGATAACAATAAAGCAATATAACAATTCTATCTAACCTACAAAATAAAGCAGGCTAAAGCTTTACATACATGGTAAACTAATAACTCCATTATTCCACCGAACTCGCCGTGTTTTCTTTCACTTTATATTTATTTTCATAAAATAGAATTCCACCGAGTAATATAAAAACAGCCAGAATTGATAGTATTTCAACTTTGTATTTTAATGGTTCTACCCAAATTTCATTAAAGAAATTCCATCGTCCAAGTATTTCAACAACATTCCAAAAAATAATAACAACAGGTATCCCATACCTGATAGCATAGGCCATTTTATTAATTTTCAACAGATTTATAAATAAATACAAAGACCACAATAAGGAAGCAAATGCAAAAGCATAGGTAACCGGGTGATAATCACCAAGTATTTCTTTATCATAAATTAGCAGCAAAACAATATAAAAAGTCCACATTATCGTAATGATTTCTATTGCCGTAATTAAAGCGAATAATCGATCTTTTTCAATTGGTTTTCTTTTAATGAACTTCATTTTTAAATTTCGTTGAAACCACCTAAAAAAGTGACATTGAGTGTGGCGGTTAAATAAAAAGTAAATAAACATTACCGTCATAAATCCAATTGATGATGGTAAAATTAAATATTCCGGTTTGGTAACAACTTCACCATTTTCAATTAATGGCTGAACACCAACATGATTTGCAAAATATACGAACGAAAACTCAATCCAGCCTGTCCAAATTAATAATCCTGCAAACAAGCCCCAAAAAGTAGCTTTTGTTTCATTCTTGGTTTTCATGCCCATTATTAACATAACCAGACCTATCAGTCCCAAAATAAAGGCAGCCGGAAAAACCCAAGATTCGCCAAAAACATGTTCGGTAATTATCATTAATGCATGACCAAGCGGCATGGTAAATAATATTAAAAGGAATGCAAGAATTCCTGTAAATGGTTTTTGAATGGAAATTTTCATTTGTTTATTATTTTATTGTTTATCGATAATTATTTGCCGCAAATAAATAAAATAATATAGTGATCTCAAAATAAAAAACTCAAAATTTTAATGGGTACAGTTATAAACTGTTGTCAGATATTACCATTTCGAAAAAATCGGGACTTGTTTCATGACTTTAACAATTAATATTTTAAACAAATTCCTAAAAAGAAGACTAATAAATAAACACTTTCCAAACGAACTGGACAAAACATAGTATGAGACGGAAAAATTAGGGATGAATTGACTAATCTTTATACCTAAAGTTGTACAATCCCCATTTGAAAATTACTAATAGCTTAAAAATATTGTTATATTGTAGTATTATTGTAAATCACAAATCAGCCAAGTCAGTTTATTTAGATTTTTATTGGAATTAATAAATCTAAGAATATTCAATTCTGTATTGCCTGAAAATTCAGCAATTTATATAACTTCCGACTTTTAATGAATTAATTTATATTCAAAAACAATAGAACAATTTAACAATAAGTAAATGTACACCATAATAGATATTGAAACAACTGGCTTAGGTCAAAAAAAAGAAAAAATAACAGAAGTTGCAATATATGTTTTTGACGGTAAAAAAGTCGTCGATAAATTTATCAGCCTTGTAAACCCGGAAAGGCCAATTCCTTATTTTATAACCAGAATGACAGGAATAACAAACGAAATGGTAGAAGAGGCACCTAAATTTTATGAAATTGCCAAAGAAATTATAGAAATAACGGAGAACAGGATATTTGTTGCACATAATGTCGAATTTGATTATGGATTTATAAAGGAGGAGTTTTCAAATCTGGGATATGACTTTAAACGAAAGAAACTATGTACTGTAAAATTAAGCAAGAAACTAATACCGGGAAAAAGATCATACAGTTTGGGTAATCTCACTTCAGAATTAGGTATTAATATTAAAAACCGACACCGTGCTGCTGGTGATGCCATTGCAACTGTACAACTATTCGATTTTCTATTAAAAACCGATGCTCAAAGTAAACCCTTAATTGAAGAAATGACTTATCTTTCAATAAAAGGTTTAAATGAAGATTTTAATAAAACACAAATTGATAATTTGCCTGAAAAAACTGGTGTTTATTATTTTTTTGATGATAAAAATAAACTAATATACATTGGCAAAAGCATAAACATTAGAAAAAGAGTTTTACAGCATTTAAGCAACTCAAGAACAAAAAAAGCAATTGAAATGCGCAGTAAAATTATTGATATTTCTTTTGAAGAAACGGGAAGTGAACTAATTGCACTTCTTTTAGAATCAGATGAAATTAAGAAACATAAGCCTCTTTATAATCGTTCACAACGTCGAACAAGTTTTCATTATGGTATTTACTCATTTATTGATAATAAAAAATACATCCGGTTTAATATCAAAAAAAATTCAGGTAGTGAAGTCCCTTTGGTTTCATTTTCATCACAACAGGCTGCTAAATCCCAGCTTAATCAATTAGTTGAAGAAAACCACCTATGCCAGAAACTATGTGGGCTATATGAAACCAGTGGCGCATGTTTTCATTTTGGCATTAAACAATGCCATGGGGCTTGTATCAACAAGGAAAGCTTTGAAAATTATAACACAAGAGCAGAAAAAGTTATAAAAAAATTTGAATACGATCATTCCAATTTCCTTATCGTTGACCAAGGCAGGAATAAAGACGAAAAATCTATTATAAAAGTTAAAAATGGCAAATATATTGGTTTTGGATATTTTGAACCAAATCTATCCAACCAAACCATTGAAATGATGGAAGACTGCATTATACCTTATCAAGATAACAAGGACATACAAATCATTATTAAAGGATTCATAAACCGAAATAATACTGGAGAGATAATTCCCTATAATTAGTGTTTGTCCATAAAGCCCGTTATCTTCGTTATGTTTGCTCTCAAAATGGTCATTTACAGTAGTAAACTCAAATTTTTCAAGCTGCTCAAGCCTAGATATCGAACTTTCTAAACTAAACACTGACATTATAGACAGACTCTAATTAGTTTTACTAAGGAAATTATTTTTTTTCAGGTGTCCTTTAGAAATTGTTAAGGTCAAAGCGAACGAAATGTTAAAAATTAAGGAGTCCCGATATAGTTTTTGTAAGGTTTTTTTAATAAAAACCAACAAAAAGCATGATCGGGATGACTGTTTTCAACACGAGTTCAACGTGGCGATTAGCGTTTTCTATGGGTCACTAATAGTTTATATCTTACTAATAAACAATCCTATTTGTTAGATGTTTTCCATTTTCCTAATTTCAACCCACCCTGGCCCATCAATTTCCATAAGGTATTCATTTTTTTTATAATAAATGACTTACCACTATCACCACTATCATAATAGGAAGACTGCATCTGTTCTTCATCATCGTTAATTACAATTCCAAAGTTTTTTATATCTTTTTGTTCAATATCATCCATTAATGATGCAAAGAGTTTTTTATTAGTGTGATTTAACCTTACAGTAAAAACATTAATATCTGAATAACTCATTAACAGATATGAATCTGTCACAATCCCAATCGGAGGCGAATCAATAATAATATAATCATAAATTGATTGTAATATTTCCATCAGGTTTTTTGTATTTTCTGATGCCATCAGCTCAACAGGGTTTGGTGGAAGTTCGCCGGAAGTAATTATATCAAGATTATTAATTCCAGTATTTTGAATAATATCTTCCAGCTTTGCATCATTAATTAAATAAGATGACAAACCTCTTGTATTATTAATATTCATGTAGTTAGCAATTTTAGGGCTCCTCAGGTCGAACTCTAATAATAATGTTCTTTTCCCAAAATATGAATAAGCAATTGCAAGGTTTATAGCCACAAAGGTTTTTCCATCGCCACTAACCGAAGAAGTAACTAAAAATTTGCGCTTATTCTTATTTTTATGAAAGAACTGCAAACTAGTCCTTAAGGATCTAAAAGATTCAGAAATAAGTGATTTTGGGAAATCGGTAACCGGCATCATACTTCGTTTATCATTTCTCGCAATTGAAGCCAACAGTGGATAATTTGTCACTTTTTCAACATCTCTTTTATCTGTAACTGTCTCATTAACTGCAGCCAATAGAAAAACTAAACCAATAGGTATCATTAGTCCAAGGAAAAAGGAGCTAAAATATATCATTTGTGATTTGGGTGCTACCTGCTTAACGCTACTCAATTTTGCCGGATCAATAACCTCATAATCTGGCGAATTAGAAGCTCTTGCTATTTCAGCTTCAGAACGTTTTTCCAATAAAAACGTATAAATTGCATCATTAATATCAAATTTTCTTCTAATATTTATAAGTTCTTTTTCAGTTGTTGGTAGTCTTGAAATTTGAGAATTTAACTTAGCAATACGGTAATCGATATCATTTAAGGTTATCGTAGACGTGTTTACGATATAATCAATATTTTCTAAAATAGTTCTTTTTAAATTGTTAATTCTGGCATTTAAATCAGGGATAGCCGGATTTAAAACACTTCTATTATCAAGGTATAAAGAACGTTGCGCATTTAAATCTGTCAACTGATTTATTAGAGTTACTAATTGGGGGTCATCAACACCCATAGAAGATGGAGCCAGCATATCACTTAAATCCTGATTGTTTTCAAAATAAACTTTTATATAATCATAATATTTGGATTTTACTACAAGTTCTGCCCTTTGCTCTTCAAGTTGTGTCATTTGGGTATAAACATTTTGTGATAAAAAATTAATATCCATCACTTTGTTATGAGTACGAAAGGTTTCAAGGTCTCTTGCTGTAACAAACAGCGAATCAGCTATTTCCGATATTTGGTTATTAATAAATCTAATTGTTTTTTCAGCTATGAGATTTTTCTTCTCAAGGTTTTTTCCTAAATACACCTCAGTTAACTTGTTAAGAAAATCTGTAGCAAGTATGGAATTTGCACTTCTTATCTCTAAATTTACCAAAGACGATTGGGCAGAAGTCCGTTCAATGGAAAGTTCACCCTGATATTGATAAGTCAATTGCTCTATATTATTAAATTTAAAATAGTATATTTCATCAATTAAACGATCAGCCGAAAAATTACCTGTTAATAGTATTTTAAATTTTGAATCTTTCAAAACAATTTCATCTCCTAATGAGAATTCTTTCGAAAAATCAACTCTGTCCAGCACACCGGTAATCTTGTTATTAGCCATATTATATAAATAAACTTCTTCTTTACTTTTGGCTTTTATACGAAATTTATTTTTCGAAATTACTTCAACTGAAAAATAAAGGTCTACTGGCTGAGAAATTTCGGGGTCAGCCAAAACAATAAATGGACTATTCTTATATATATCATTCATAATAAGCCCTTTCCCTATATAGTACGATACAGCAAGATCTAACTGTCGAATAGTTTTGTTTATAATAGGAAAGGATCTTATTTTTCCAATTTCATCATCAATTGTGCTTTGAGTATCAAACATTTCAAACTGCATCAACTCTCCTGCATTTTGGTTCCGGTTGCCCCTTTCTTCTGCAAGAAGCATAGCTAAATTGTTGCGGTACACTGGTGGTGACGATTTTTGAATATAAACACCTGCAGATAAAGTTAAAGCAAGACTTATAACAAAATAATACCATTTTTTAATGAGTTTTTTTACAATACTCTTATAAAAGTCAATATTCGATTCTTGCTCAAATGCTTTAGGATTTTTCACTTTCAAATGTTTTAAGTTTTTTCTATTAGTATTATGGTGCTGTACGGATAAAGGTCAAAATAACAATTAATGTTGTTAAACTGGTCATAAGCAATGAATATGGGAAAGAAGCAAAACCCCAAGATTTTGCACTTAGTGGATGCACTATAATAACATCGTCCGGTTTTAAATAGTAAAACTCAGAAGATGTAATTCTTTTATCTGTAAGGTCAACTGTATAATAGTTTGCTTTTCCATCTTTTTCTCTTATAATGGTTACATTTTTTCTATTTCCAAAATCAGTTAGGCCACCAGCCATCGCAAATGCTTTAAAAATAATTAAGTTATTAGAAAAAATAGTAAATTCTCCTTGCCGCAGTACCTCACCAACAATTGTAATACTTTTGCCTACAAATTTTACTATTACAGCTGCGTTACTTATGTATTGACTAAGTGCTTTCTGTATGACATCTTTTGCTTCAAGGATTGTTAATCCTTCAACATATATCTGTCCTACAAAAGGGAAATCTATATATCCGGAATCGCTAACAGTATAACTAATCATATGATAATTCACACTAGCCAGACCAGCTCCACCTGTTTCACTATTAAACATCTGAGAAGTAGATGCATCAGGACTTATTATCTTTATGTATAGATTATCATAAGGTTGCACTGTGTTTTTTGGCCTGTGTTTTAAAATAAAGGTGTTCAAAGTATCTTTGTCATTCTTTGGTTGTACATATCTGACTTTACTCTGTGGAATGCAAGAACTAAGAATCAGAACCGATATTATAAAAAACAAAAAAAAGAGGTCCCTAGTTTGTTTAACAAGACAGTTATTCATTAGTTAGTTTTTAAAGTTAGTTTTAAAAGTTTTCTTTGCTACACCAAAGCTACTAAAAAAAAAAGACATTTAAAACCTGTAGTCACTGGAGACACTAATCTTTCCTGCTTTTATCAATCAGTTCGTGTTGAATTCTTTTAGGATGGTCAAGCGTCTTATAAAACTGGTCAAAATATTTAATTGTTTCATCAATATACTTTTTTTGCATACCTTTAATGGAATACACTAACTTATAAATTTCTATTTTTTTTGATCTAAATAGGTCCAATGTCTTTTGTAATTCATCCATTGGTTTGTAATAACCGTTATAAATTCTTTGGCGAACCGATTGTATACCTAAATGTGATGCAGGAACAGCATATGGGGCATTAACTAATCCTGCGTAATCAAAATCATATGGTATAGCTACTGGTTTTTGTAATGAATCACGTGAGATGAGTTTAATGTTATGTAGTGCCTTAATTGACCAGTCTGTATTACCTACCAAGTACTGAAAAACAGACATTAAAGCTACTAGCTTCTTATCTATAAAATTAGGATGTATATTTTTAACCTCCAGATTATTTCCATTCACCCTATTACAGAGATCATCTACCGGCTCAATAAAGAATACGTAGCGATTGATAGGTTTTTGGTCGTTATCTAGATCAATAATAGACATTTTTACTAAACGTACCCTAAAACTATAATCAGTTAATAAATTATAGATTTTGTAAGTTAGGTATTCTTTAAGAATGTTTTGCTCATATGCACCAATATTGTGGCAAGGTGTAACCAACTTTATTTTTTTATAGCCTGAAAAAACAGAACCAACCATTTCATTAGTTTTAAACTTTACCCATAGAGGTGGTATGGCGCAATTATCTTTTTTCCGACGAAAAATCCCTCTTGTTTTAAGCTTAATTGAATAAAACTCGTTCTCAAATTCCATTAAAGCATCATGATAATTACTTTTTTCTGACCGGTCATTTAATATTTCTTTAAAATCACATTTAATAGATATATTTAAAACACTTTCTTCGCTAAACAAATTTTTAGAAATGAATTTTTCATGATTTTCATTAATGTCTATTATTTTCTGAACACCACTAATCTTCTTAGTTTCTACACCAGAAAAAAACAAAATAATTAGATAAGAAATAATGGATAAATGATTCATATTAATCAATATAGAATTTGTTTGGTACCATCAATCAGTGCCCTGTAAAAGTGACCTTTTTCCCACATCAGTCCTTGTAATTCAACACCTGGCTGACTAAAAGGTATATCAATACCATAAAGCTTAAAGTTATATAAAGGTTTTATTGCCTTTACATTAGTATTTGCAAAAACAATTGTTTTTACATTATAAAACTGAAGAATTTTATCCAGTTTTCCTTCATTAAAACTAAATTTCCCACCTGTACTTTTGTAATATGCATCCGAAAATTTTAAAAACCCCCTATACCACAAAGGTCCATTTGCCCCCAATATTAATTCCTCCGTTTTTGATTTAGGTTCACCGTCCTTTCTTTTTAGAACCTCTTTTACAATACTATTTATCTTTTCAATAGTCAAGCCATTTTTAATTAATTCCTGGGAAATACCACCATGAACAAATAAGATATCATTAATGGTGATAATCGTATTTTTTGTCCTTATCCATTTTCCCAGTACTGATTTGTGTCCATAGAGATTGGTATAATCAAAATTCAATCTATTACACAAGTGGATATATTTTTCAGCGAGATATCGTTTATCACCGGTTAGCTGCATTATTTCATGATTGCCAAGCACTAAATGCACATTGCCGCCTAATTTTATTGCCTCTTTTTCTAATTTATAAATTAGCCAAAAACACTCAGTAACCTTATCGCCCCTGTCAAAAACATCACCTACAAATACAAGGTGCCCGTTCCCCCATATCCAGTTTAGTTCTTTATTGATTATTTTATTATTGATTAGCAGTTTTTTAAAGTCATCAAAACCACCATGAAGATCACCTACTGCAAAAATTTTCTCAACATTATTATAATAGTCAGGATTTTTTGAATTTGATTTTACTATATTAAAATCAAATGGGACACCCTTATTATCTACGACATACCCTTCTTTCTTTACTACAACATTTGCTTTATCCAAATATGTTTTATTTTCCTGGCTGTCATGAAAGAAAAAGGCAATTTCCAACTTATTTTTTGCTTTCCAGGTAGCATAAGGACCATCAAAATAATTCGGTAAAACTAGTTTTTCATATTTGCTTTCCGTAACCGATTTTAAATAGCTATATGCTTGCACATTTTGCATTTTGTATGCATAGTCAATTGCCTGATAACCTTTATTATCTTCAATAGTAATAGTTACATTATTTTCCTTTAATAATCCAAGTAAATCAACATAATTTTTCTTTGCTGCTATTATAAAAGCGGTTTCCCCTTCAGTATTTTTTTTATCAATATCAGCCCCTCTTTTTAATAACACTTTTATTACAGATTCACTTCTATATCTTACCGCAATCATTAACGGGCTTTGATCATCAAATAGGTTTTCAATATTTGCACCATTATCAAGCAATACCTTAACGGGATAAACTTTATTTAGACTGACAGCATAATGCAATAAAGGCACTTGTGCATTGCCATACAATCCATTTGGGTCTACGTCCTGTTTTAAAAATATTTTCAAAATATCGAATTGGTCATTTCTTATTGCCTTTAGCACATCATGCCCACTTATTTGTGAAATTAATGTTCTTGAAAACAGCATTAAAATGATTATTACAAAATTATGTCGCATAATTAAGTTTTATATTATTCAGAAAAACAGTTTAAATCATTACTTTTGAACTATAAATTTATTTGAAATAACATGAACATACAAGAAATCAATAATATTTTCATCAAAATTACTGACAATATTTCATCAAATAAACTTTTAGATTCTTTTAATACTTTAAATGAACTAATTGAATCAAAAAAGTTAAACACATTAAAGGAGCCATACAAAGAATTAAAGGATATATACAACAATATTCTGAGATACTCTTTTGCTAAGGTTAAAGATCCTGACAGGGATCAAATTTATAAAAAACTCATTCAGTCAAGTTATAAATTGGCGGATAGGGTTAAAATTGCTCTCATTGAAGAACAAAAGCATTTTGCCACTGTAAATATTTTTCATGAAACAAAATTTGAATATTTAAACAACCAACTTGCCATAGAAGATGGGATATTAAAAAAAGAAAGTGAAATAGATATTTATATTGCATTTAAAAATATTTGGTTATCATCAAAATTAGATGAAAACAGTATTACATTTCTAACAAAAGTACAGAAAAGTAAAAAACTAAACTGGCATGTTCAAGCTTTGTTTGTGAGTGCCCTTACGATAAGTAATTTAAGATGCTTTGACATAAAAAAAGTTGAACTTTTATTTAATTTTTATGAAAACTCACCTGAAAAAGTATGGCACCGTGCTTTAGTTGGAATTGTACTTAGTGTTTATCTTCATTCAAAAAGGATATTGATTTATCCTGAAATTGTGCAAAAGCTATCTGATTTAAAAAAGGAAAAGGATTTTGATAAAAATTTAGGTTATATAATCCTGCAATTAATAAGGACCAAGGAAACTGAAAAAATAAGCCAACGCCTGCAATCAGAAATTATTCCTGAAGTTGTTAAATTTAAACCAAAAATTGAAGACAAATTAAAACTTGATGACATTTTGGGCGATATGTCTTCAGAAGATAAAAATCCTGATTGGGAAAGTGTTTTTGAAGACTCACCCGAACTAATGGGAAAGCTTGAACAATTCTCAAAAATGCAGATAGAAGGTTCAGATGTATTCATGAGTGCTTTTGCTATGTTAAAACACTTTGATTTTTTTAAAGAGCCATCCAACTGGTTTTTACCTTTTTTTAAAGAAAATGACACCATATGGGATGCTTTTAAATTCGAAAAAACAGGTTTTAATACCGATTTATTTATTGAAGGTCTGGAAAAATCGGCCTTTTTATGCAACTCAGATAAATATTCATTTATTTTAAATGTCAAGTACATGCCTGATGCCCAAAAATCAATGATGCTTGAAATGTTTAATGCGGAAATTGAAGGAATGAACGAATTAATAAAAGATGATGAGTTATTGAATAAATCAATGATGGACCGTTACCTATTTACTCAATATATTCAGGATTTATACCGTTTTTTCAAACTACATCCATACAAAAACGAGTTTATAGATATTTTTAGCGAAGAACTTGATTTGTACAACAGCAGTATTTTAACTGAAACATGGTTTGATCCGGAACTTTATAAAAAAATTGGTGCCCTGTATTTTGAAAAAGAATACTTCAAAAACTCCTTAGAAGTGTTCCAAGTTCTTTTTAATAAGGGGATTAACGAATTAGAAGTTATTGAGAAAATTGCCTATTCATACCAAAAAATGGGTAAGTTTGATGAAGCCTTAAATTTCTATAAAAAAGCTGAGTTTTTTGATAAGCATATAGCCTGGTCAACAAAAAAAATTGCCCTATGTTACAGAGAATTAGATAATACACCTAAAGCAATTGAATATTATTTAAAAGCAGAAAAATTAGAACCTGAGAATTTATATACTCAAGCCCATCTGGGGCATAGCTATTTGCGTTTAAAAGAGTATGAAAAAGCTTTATCGCATTATTTTAAAGTCGAATATTTTTCTCCATCCAACACCATGATTTTAAGACCAATAGCCTGGTGTTCATTCGTACTGGGTAAATTTGAAAATGCACAAAAATACTATGGTAAACTTAGGGATGAAAACAAAGCTGATAAGTTTGACTATTTAAATATGGGGCATGTTGAATGGTGCACCAACAACCTTGAAAAGGCCATTGAGTTCTACAAGAATGCATATATACTTGTCAAAAAAGATAATGATAGTTTTAAGCAGGATTTTAATGAAGATACACCTTTTTTAATCCGGCATGGTGTTCCTGAACTGGAAATTGGATTAATGATTGATTATCTGTTATCGCCGAATTTATAATTTAATTAAAATAAAAAACTTATCAGTAGTATACTAAAACTAAAAGCTGTTAGGTCTTTGTAACAAAAGTGGCTTGTTGCGTATATAACAAAGCAACAAGCCACTTTTAAGTAAAAAATATTAACCTTAATATTCCTTTACTATTTTTGTTACAAATATATCATTATCAGTCTGAATTCTGATGATGTAAATACCATCTTGCAAAGGAGATAAATCAATTATTTCATTTTGTTGTACATCTGTTTTTTCAATCTTAATACTACCACTTAAATCAGAAACTCTTATGTTTTTAATATTGTTTTGTTTAAACTCTAGTTTAAGAATACCGCTTGTAGGATTAGGGTAGATTGATATTCCGATTTTAGCTATATCAGAGATACCCACAGTTTCAGTTACAGTTACATCAAAACTGCATGTAGCAGAGTTGCCTGCTTCATCCGTAACTGTCCAGGTAACTGTAGTAGTCGCGATAGGAAATTGCGCAGCATCTAATGTTTCCAAATCGTTGAAATCATTAGTTATACTAGCAATAACGCAATTATCACTTGTGGAAACAGGGTCGAATTCCGTTCCTGAAACAGTATAGTATGTTTGCCCCATTCTATAATATACTGTTTGATCATCCAGGCAAGTGATCGTTGGATCGGTGTTATCTATTACCTCCACATTAAAGCTTACATCTATAAAGTTTCCGGCATCATCAGTCACAGTTAATGTAACCTGATTAGTAGCGCCCAAAATTGTAGCACCGGCTAACGGTGATTGTGTTACTTCCAAAGATGCATCACAATTGTCCGTAGCCATGACATTGCTTGTATAATCAGGTAAAACAGCCTCGCAATTCACATCTGCATCCAAAGATTCATCATTGTGGGTGGATGTAATTACAGGGTTAGTAATAT
>JBDLJL010000139.1:0-13701 GCA_039714415.1 Bacteroidota bacterium | reverse complement strand
CGTAACATGGCATAAGAAATGAATAGGGTTTAATACTTATTGAGCTCTCTATATATAGGTCCTGAATTTCGAACCTTAAATATGCTTATGAAAAGATATAAATATCAGCTTTTTTTAATTCTAGTTCTTTTAATTAATATACAATTCAAATTACATTCTCAATTGAATGTGGTTAAATATGATGGTAAATTAGGGATAGAAAATGATAAAGGAGAACTGATTTTAGAGTATAAATATGATGTTTTATATAATTACGAAAAATTTGATTTTTTTAAGGGAAAAATAAATGACCGATCTTTTCTAATAGATCAGCAAGGGAATGAATATCCATTAGTTAACGACATTAATGATATAAATACCAACACCTTAGCTGTTGATATAAAAAACTGTCAAAATCTTGAGGATTTATTTAATGCAAATCAAATACAAATACTTTTTGTAAGGTCAAATCATATCGATTCAGTTTTTGAGAAAATAAATTTACTTCAAAATTTAATTTATGTAGATTTTTCAAACAATGAAATTGACAATTTCCCGACAGAATTGTTTAATTTACACAATCTTAAGTATATAGACTTAACTAAGAATCAAATAAAAAAGGTACCTACTGAGTTATATAGCATGAAAAATTTATGTGGGCTGTCTTTACATGAAAATTTGATCACTGAGATATCAACAGAAATTAAAAACTTGATTAACCTTCAGTACCTTTTCTTGACAGATAATAAATTGACAATTATACCTCAAGAGTTATGGTTATTAAAAGAAATTGAAATCTTGACAATAAGTGGAGGTTTCCGGCAAATTCCTGAAGAGATTTCAAATTTAAGAAAATTAAGGAAAGTCATGCTGACTAATAATAATTTTCCTGAGATATCCTTTGAATATTTTAAGAATCTAAATGAGCTGAAATTCATTCAGTTAGACAAAAATAACATCAAAAGAATTAACCCTGACATTGGAGAACTAAAGCAAATTAAATATCTAAATTTATGCATGAATGACTTAAAAAAACTACCAAAAGAAATATCAAAATTAAAAGGGTTAAAAGGGTTATATATATTTGGAAATAAATTTAATTTTTTTCAAAGAAGAAAAATTCAAAAATTATTACCTAATGCAGATATTCGTTTTCGTCTATTAATGAAATAGTTATTTTTTGAAATAAGATATATAAATTTGTTATTTTAATTAGGAATCGTTCTACTAGTTACAAGAAATAATCACCGCCAAATCATTGATTTGATTATTACAAATTAAGATAACAATAAAGTACAATAATTTGGCTTCCGAAATTTCTATAAGTTTCTTACTTTTACCTCTTACAGTTCTTAACTAGTGTCAAGTCAAGCATGATCTTTAGGGCCAAGCCTAGTTCTTTTTGTTTTTTGCTTTACTAAAAAAAGACTCACGTAGCTATGGCTATGTTTACTTTTTTTAGTTTCCCAAAATTCCAAAAATAACTTCGGCTTACCCGAAATCTCATACATGACTTAACACTAGAACGTTCCTTTTCAGAAATTCGTTCCTACCAAAAAAGCTCCCACAGTCTTATTAAAAACCTCTGTCTGATCTAAAGGTGTACCATGTCGACTATCTTTAATTATAGTCAATTCAGCATTTTTAATCCGGCTTGCAAGTAGCTCCTTATCACTTATAGGAGTATAATCAAATTCAGCACCCACAATTAGTGTCGGACAATTTATTTCTTTAAGTCTTTCTGTCATTTTGCAATTTAGAATTGCCCGCATAGACTTTAAATACGTTTTAACATCATTTTTAGCCCAGCGGGTAGCCATATCTTCCCTTATTTGCTGATGTTCAGGCTTTGGGAATAATTTGGCAGCTAAAACTTTTCCCATTTTGCGCATCCCCATTATTTTAACAATTAAAATACGTAAGAATACCTGGAAACGTTCTTTAAATGTTTTTTGAGGAAATTCTGAAAAACTATTTACAACAATCAGGCTTTTGACCAGTTCAGGATAGTCAATGGCTAATTGCATGGCAATCATTCCACCCAATGATATGCCAGTAATATGGATCTCTTTATACTCCAGTTTTTGAATTAAACTTGCTACATCTTTTGCAAAAAGGGAAATACTGTATTCACCGTCAGCTTTTTCTGATTGACCATGACCACGCAAGTCAAAAACAATAACTTTATAGTTTCCTGAAAAATAATCAATTTGAGCTTTCCAATCGTATGTTGAAGAACCTAATCCATGAATGAATAGTAGTGGGCTTCCTTCACCATGAATTTCATAATATAAATTGGTTGAGTTAGAGGATAATAAGGGCATTTTAAATAAATTTATGATTTAGAAATATTTAAGAAATGAAAGTAATAATTTTTTTTTAAACTGTTAGATTATTTGTATATTTACGTAAGTTGATTGAGTTTATAAATTAAATCTAAAAGTAATCATATAAAATTACAAAACATGGGTTTGTGATACAGTGCAGCTTATTTTTATAAAAACTTTAGGTCTGTAATGCGATCAAAACAAGTTGTTTACAATTAGCTGGTCGCTTAAATAAATTTCCATAAGGAGCGCCATCTTCTGATTTATTGTTTAACATAATGAAATAAGGATTATAAGAAGGAAAGAAAATTGAATTATATATATAAATTAAAAACTTAATTATAAATAAGATTTTAATGTTGCCTTTAAGATTAACTTATAGAACCTTAATCTTTTCAGGTTTTTATTCAATATGTTGGTATAAATTATTCAAAATTATTTAAAAACAATTACGAATATAAAAAAATTGATTGTATTATTTTATAAATTTGTATAAACCAAAACTTATGACAATGAATAAAAGAATAACTATTTCAATATTATTGATAATTACTTTATTGTCAGCTAAGGGTCAATTCCTTCATGTGGGTGCAAAAGCATTCATCTCACCTTATCAAAAAATGACATTTTATCAATATGATATTAACGATTATGTGTATTATTTTGCGAATGAGTATAATGAAACTATACGTTTTAATGGATTTGAAACGTCCGAAACTCAATCGTATATTCCCTTCCCAGGTTTATTTGTAAAATACGACAAAGGCAACAACCTGTTTTTTCAACTTGATGTATTCACCAGCTGGAGAAATAATGAAGCAAAGTATAAAAATTCTGTGGATTTCTCAGAATATGCTGAAGTTTTCAATCCTGATAGTGAACTTGATAACCTGGGTTATAATAGCATCAAACTTAAATGGTGGTTTCTGGGAAATTCTTTAACTGCAGGTTACTCTTTTTTTAAAACCAAAAGGTTCAGGCCTTATATTTTTGGTGGTCTTTCAACATATTATTTAATGGATTTAAAACCTGGAGATTTTTACGAAGATACAAGAGGAGTAAGAAATGATATAATCTTTAAAAATCTAAGTACATACCGAACAGTTTCATTATTCTATAAATGGGGCGCCGGTATAAAATATCAGGGAATTTCACTTGATGTTAACTTTGAAAACAATTTAGGGGCAATTGATAAAAATGATGATAACAACAATGATGACGCTGCAGATGAAACTTATAATAACCGTCCTAATTACAAAAGTTTTCAATCAATAAACATTACATTAAGTATAAACTTACTATCGTTTAATTTATCTAAAAAACAGAGTTTAAAATAATTAAAAATAAATACATGAAAAATTATTTGTTAATTATAATTTTTACAACTCTAATATTTCAGAGTTGCTATAAAGAACCTGACTTTACAAACTTTGATTACGAAACCTATAACCGTATTATTGGACCCGATGGGGGAATAATTAATTTCTACTCAAATTACAGCAATGATTCAAAAAATGATGTATTGGTCAGTTTAGATGTCCCAATTGATGCTTTGGATTCTGTAATGGTTTTTAATATGTACCAGTTTGAAGAATATGAGCTGGTTATGCAAATGGACAGAGGCTTTTCTTCTATAGGATCGAAGTTTCTGTACTTTGTACCTTTCTACGAATCACAGGGCTATCATGAGCGCAGCCAATTAGATATAAGTTACCACCTTAGTGTAGAATTTAATAAGCCAATTACAATTACCTATAATTTTCTTGCTGAAGATATGGAGCTTTCAGCTGAAAATTGGCAGCAGGCAGAACTATATTCCGATTACTATAAAAGGACTAACATGGCTTACAGGTTATTCAGGATAAAGATTCCAAAACTTGATGAGTGGGGCGAAAACAATAACATTTATGTTAATTGGAATACACAGGGATATCCTAATGGTTATGACAGAACTGACCTGAATTATATTATTAGTGGGTTGTGGTCTTCGTTAGACGATTGGGGCAATGGAGAAACTGGTCTTGAAAACTGGGAAGAAGTTACTGATTTTGAATTGAACATATCTGAAAACTCTGTGAGTTATGAAATAAATAATACGGATTATATTTATGTGTTATCGCGTAAATTACAAATAGATATAGTTGATATCCCTATTAATATCAGAAATGATTTCCTTTCAAGATTTCCTGATCTTCAGATTGAACGTGCAGCACGAGATGGTAATTATTTTAATCTTTACCTGGATGATAATACGTATGCTACATTCACTAAAAAAGGGGAGTTTGTAAGTTTGACAAATGACCAGTTTAGGATATCAAACCTTCCTCCGATTATACTAAGTCATATCAAAGCTAAATATCCTAACCAGACCATTAAAAAAGTAATATATACACAATATTCAAATAGTGGGAGATATGAATTAATATTAAGTGATGGCGTAAAAGCTTATTATGATGGAACAGGGAGATTTATATATGATTCCAGGTATGGCGTAGAGCAATCGGAATTGCCTGCTGATGCTATAACATACCTGCAGCAGAACCATCCTGGCGAGCTTATTACAAATGTAACATCAAGTGAATATGATTTCGGCGACAATAGCTATTATATTTATATTATATATTTAAGTTCTAATGCAAAAGTTTCATTTGCAAGAGATTATGGTTGGATAAATACATTATACTATGCATTGCAACAAGATGACTTACCTGAAGGAGTTACTCAATATTTTGTCGATAATTATCCTAATTCAGATTTTATAGAAATAAACTATACCGAATCTCCAGAGGGTGAAGAATATGAGATTTACCTTATTGATGATAAGTGGTTCTTATTTAATGGACAATCTGAATTGCAACAAAAGGAGATCGGTAGTTTGGAAGAAGACGATCTACCTGTTGCTATTACCAGTTATATTAACACTAATTACCCTTATAAAAGTATAGCAGAAATTTACTATTTCTATTATAATTACGGAGCAGATGGTGCAGATGAAGGTTATGATATTTATTTTGTTGATATGTTAAATATCGAATTTGAGCCAGATGGAACTATAAATGCTTTATATGGTAAAAGGAGAGACCATTTACCTTTGACATACCGTAATTATGTAGATATTGGATTCCCGGATGAAGAAATAATAAATTGCAGATATGACAGATATGGTTATTCATACACTAATCCACAAGGCATTACTTACTATTATAACTGGGAGTTGATTTTTGCAAGTAACATGAGAGCAGGTTTAGACTTAGCAGGAAATATTATTTTTAGGGAAGATTATATAGTAAAGAAAACGCTAACGGAAACAACAATAAAAAAAGAAGAAATTAATAGTAAAAGAACTGAGGTACATAAAAAATTTAAAGAACTAAAGATCAAATAAAACAAATGATATAATGGTGATTTGGTGATTTGAACAAATAAACAGATAAACAAAATTCGTGTTAATTAGTGCAATTACCTTCGGTGAGGGCTTCGCCGTTCGTGGACAATGACTTAATGACTAATACAGATGAAAACTAAAATACTATATAGCCTTATTATATTTTTGAGTTTTCAAAATATAATAGCTCAAAAACTCAGTATTCAAACTGGCCATTCTGCCGGAATAACAGATTTGGTATTTAGCCCTGATGGTAATTTTCTGGCTTCATCAGGCGAAGACAGTAAAATTGTCCTTTGGGATATGATTTCTTCAAAACAGATGAATATTTTTAGTGGCCATACAAAAACGGTAAATTCATTAGCTGTCCATCCAACAAAAAATATTATTGCAAGTGCCAGCGATGACAATTCAGTAAAACTATGGGAATACCCGTCAGGCAAGTTAATAAAAAGCTATTTCTTCTTTGAACATTCTGTAAAATCTGTTGCTTTTAATCCAGAAGGTACCAAATTGGCTTGTGGCTCTGAATATGTATATATAATTGATTTAAAATCACATGATTATAAGAGTATTGGTAAATTATCCCGAAAGGGCTACAATGCAATAAATTATAGTAATAATGGAAAATACCTGGCTTTTGGTGGCAAAAAAAATGCTGTTTTATATTTTTATAATATAGAAAAAGAGAAAGTTACAAGGAAAACACGTGTCCGTGCAAATGATATAATTTTTGATGAAGAAAGCAAACATGCTTATATAGCCGGACAGCGCGGAAATATCAAACGCATACCACTTAATCTGGCACTGGTAAAACGAAAATTCAACATCAGTTCAAATTCATGGTTTTCATTTAACTCAATTGTATTAAACGATGAATATTTTATTGCAGCAAATCAGGATAATTATATTTATGTATATGATAGAAATAGTGGAGCAAGGGAAGAAATTTTAAATGCACATTCAGATGAAGTTACTGCAATAGCAATAAATCCTAAAGGAAGGTTTTTAGCCAGTGCAGGAAAAGATAGGAAAATTTTAATTTGGGATTTAAAGAAATTTGCTTTGATAAAATCAATGGAAGGTGGTGCAAATCGTGTTAATTCTATTTCTTTTTCAAAGAATGGTAAATTAATGTTCATAGGCTATAATGATGGTAATTTTCGATTATGGAACCTGAATCAAAAAGGGAAAGTATTGTTCCAGGATCATAAAAAACTTAATCCTTTTGAGAGATATCTTAGGTATAAATACTCAATTGATGAGACTAGTGAGCTAATTAATACAGATCAGATTTTAGTAAAAGCATCATTAAATCAAAAAGATAAGTTTTCGGACATTTATAAAAGTAAGGAGGCTTTAATTATATGGAAATTGAACAAAGGGAAAGAAATGTATACTCTTAAAAGCAAGCATAGTTCAGATATGCAGTCGTTTATTTTAAGAGACAGCTCAGAGGTCTTATTATTAAAAAGCAAAGGAACTCATTCACAAAAGTATTCTTTTTTAGATCGTAAAAGGATTAGGGATCGTGAAGAAATATTTGAAACTTCAGTATATCCTTATAATATATCTTCAATAAAAAAAGATAAGAAACTTAGGTTGAATACTTTTAATAGAAAAAAACTTATCAAAATTAAAGGCGATTTGTATTTTAAGGCGCTTAGTCATTCAGGCAATCTTTTATTGGCTTTAACTTATCTAAAAGGAGGAAATACTGAATGCCAGCTTTGGGATCTTGATAATGAAGAGCAAATTAATTCTTTCGTGCTGGAAGATAATTACATTTCAGGGGGATTTAGTCAGAATGGAAAATATTTTTACCTTACATCAACAGAAGGGCAAATAATTAAGCTGTATGATGCCAATACTTTTAAAGAAGTTTCACAATTTAAAGGAAACGCACCAGTTAGTTTTAGCTCTGACAATAAATTAATTTCATTCACAGACAGTAGGCGCAATATCTCCCTGATTAACATTAAAGAGAAAAAGAAAATTTTCAAATCGAAAACAGGACATTCGTCAATTATTTCTGATTTAAAATTTAATGAACACTATAAATACATTGCAACATCAAGCCATGATGGTTTAATTAAGTTTTGGGATATTAAAACCGGCGATTTATTAGTTAGTCTGGCAGCTTTTGATGAAAATGATTTCATATATATTACTGCTGACAACTATTATTACTCAACAAAGGGGGCGATGGATTATATTGGCTTCATTGAAAATGAACGATTGTATACATTTGAACAATTTGATGTTAAGTTTAATCGGCCTGATATTGTTTTCTCAAAATTAAGCTATTCCACTTCTGATGAAATTGAGGCTTATGAGAAGGCTTATCGAAAAAGGGTGCAAAAAATGGGTTTTGCAAATACAGATTTATCAGGAAAAATAAATTTGCCTGAAATTAAATTCTTAAATACGGATGAATTTCCAATATCTACCATTCAGAATAAAATTACTATTGATGTAAGTGCAAAAGACAGTGTGGAAGATATTGACAGAATTAATATCTGGGTAAATGATGTACCCTTACTGGGAACAAATGGCTTTTCGGTAAAAGATAAAAAATCAAAAAACATAACTAAAAGTTTTCCGGTTGAATTATCAGCAGGAAGAAATAAAATCCAGGTATCAGCGACCAATGTTAGAGGATTTGAATCGTTAAAGGAGACATTTTCAATTATTTATGACATTGAAGAAACAAAACCTGATTTATACCTGATTGCTATTGGTGTTTCCGAATATCATAATAATATGTATAATCTGGATTTTGCAGCAAAAGATGCAGAAGATATAAGCTCGCTTTTTAAAGATGAAAATTCTGGTTTTGAGAATGTACATTCAATAAAAGTTTTAAATAAAAATGCGACTGTCGAAAATGTTTTGAAACTGAAATCACAATTAAATAATTCAAAAGTTGATGATGTAGTGGTACTATTTTTTGCCGGACATGGTATGCTTGATCCTGAAATGGATTATTACTTGGCAACTACTGAAGTAGATGTAAATGATATGCCTAACTCAGCATTAAGATATGATTATTTAGAAGGTTTGTTTGATGGGATTCCTGCACGGAAAAAAGTAATTATTATTGATGCATGCCATTCCGGAGAAGTGGATAAGGATGAGGAGTTTACGGATACAGATATGGAAATAACTGATGAAAATGTGGTTCTCAGAAATATTCAGTCGGCAAATGCATTAGTAACAGAAACTAAGATAACCACCCAGAGTTCTTTTGAGCTAATGAAAATGATGTTTGCCGATATTCGTCGGGGAACAGGTTCGACTGTTATTTCATCGGCAGGGGGAGGAGAATTCGCTTATGAAACCGAAGAAAACAAAAATGGTGTTTTTACCTATGTTTTGTTAAATGGAATTATTTCAAAAAAAGCTGATTTAAATAAAGATGGCGATATAATGATTTCAGAATTAAGAGATTATGTGTCATTTACCGTAAGTAGACTTACAAAAGGGTATCAGAACCCAACTTACAGAAGGGAAAATTTAGAGTTTGATTTTAAGATTTGGTAAATATTAGGCATATGAGTTAGTTCAAAATCTGTTGGGTTGTTTGGATCTATAACTGACATTCGGTTACGATTTACTATAAGCTTATCCCGTTCCGATAGTTCCTCTTCTATTATAGGTTCTACTGAATCTTTTTCACATCCGTACAACCATAGAGTTGAAGTGCCAACTAATGAAACCAACCCCATAGATTTTATTAATTCTCTTCTTTTAATTTAATCTTATTTCTAAACTGGCTTTCACAGAATGTTTACCTTCAAATTCCAATGAATTATAGTGTTCTTAACTTTTTTTATATCTTTAAAGTGTTTAGTTCCTGATTAAAGGGGAAAATAAATTGAAATAATCTTTAATTTATAATTTAACAAAGTGTTATTATTAAAATTGTATGTTATATTTTATTCTTAAAATGCTTTTGCGTTTAGCCATTAGGGTATATTTTCGTAATATTCATATCAGAAACCTCAAACGGATACCCAAAAACGAACCTTTGTTGGTGTTACCAAACCACCAGAGTGCTTTTATGGATCCGATAGTTATTGGCGCACTTATGCAACGTTCTTTATTTTATTTGGCCAGGGGCGAGTCTTTCAACGGAAAGTTTGCCCGCTTCATATTTAAGCGTTTGCACATGATACCAATATATCGTCAATCAACCACTCCGGAGCTGATGCATAAAAATGAGGAGGTATTTCAAGCATGCTACAATCATCTTAAAAATAATGGTGCGATTCTTATCTTTCCGGAAGGAACAAGTAAAACCGAACGTAGACTCAGAAAGATAAAAACAGGCGCTGCCAGGATAGCACTGGGTGCCGAAGCTGCAAATAATTACAAATTGGGTTTAAAGTTTATCCCGGTAGGTTTAAATTATTCAAATCCACATCGATTTCAAACCAAATTATTTCTAAACTTTGGTAAACCAATTGGTTTAGAACCTTTTTTTGAAGAATTCAAACAGGACGAATTTAAAGCAGTTAATCAACTTACAGATCATATACGACAAAAACTAGAGGAACATATAGTGGTTGTTGAAAATGAAGAGCTTGATGAGCTAATTAAGCAAATTGAGTTGATATATAAAAGTAAAATTGCACATGAACTTGAACTGGACAAAAGTCAACAAGTTTGGGAATATTTAATTTTAAGAGATATTACAAAAATGGTGTCATTTTTTCACAAACATGACCCAAACCGTGTAAAAGCATTTCAAGAAAAAATACAAATATATTTTAACAAATTGTCAGCCTATGACTTACCCGTTGATATATTTGCCTCACAAAGAAATAAACAAGGTTTTATTGGTAGGGGAATAAATACTATAATTTATTTAATTTTAGGCTTACCTTTCTATCTATATGGGGCAATAAACAATTATTTACCTTATCGATTACCAGGAATCCTGGCTGACAAAATAACCAGAAAAAAGGATTTTAGGGGATCATTGGTTTTATCTTTCGGTTTACTTTCTTTTCCAATTTTTTTTGTACTGCAATGCATATTTATTCAGCGTTTTTTAGGTGGGGTGTTTGGTATACCATGGCTTGACAATTGGCTTTGGTTTTTTTACCTTTTATCTCTACCATTTACTGGTTTTTTTGCGCTTAGGTATAAGGAACGACTTTCTAAAATTATACATAACTGGAAACTTATTTCACTTTTCTTTACTAAAAGGAAATTAATAGCTAAGGTAATCCAGGAACGTGAAGATTTACTGGAAACGCTTGAAAAAGGACGCTCTGATTATTTACTTCAATCGAAAAAGTTGTCTGAAAAGTAAAAAATGAACGTCATTACGACGCCTACGCTAAAGCTATTGCGACAGCGTGATGAGGAACTGCCTGTCCCGAATACCGGGAAAGAAGTAATCTTCTGAATATCTGTGTTTTATTTTAGGGATTAGAATTCGCTGAGTCTTTCAGGGTTTCTTCTCTTCGTTTGGAATGACGACTTTTCTTACAGCTATTTTTTATTTGCATCCTAACCTCTTTAAAGAAAGCATCAATTATTTCTATTTTTTAAAATCAACGTTTAATTTATATAAGTAGTTGTTTTTCAATTTTGTTTTCCTTAAATTTAAAGTGAAAATAAAGTAAGGAGGAAACCTATGAAATTAATGTTTAAGATTTTAACAGATCAGTCAATTATTGATTAGTGGTGTCTTATATACTTTTGCGATATTTATTGAAAAGAGAATTAATAAAATCCCTAATGATATTTTGAATTGTTTACACTAATTAAAAATTATTATCATACTAGATTTTCAACACTATTATTGTTTAGTTTTTTTCTAATTCTCTCTGAATCAATTCTGGCTCAGCAAAACCCTCTTTGGTTGAGGTACCCGGCGATTTCACCTAACGGGCAAACCGTACTTTTTAATTATAAAGGTGATATTTATAAGGTTCCTGTAACAGGAGGAACAGCTATACCTGTTACAATTAGTGACAGCTATGAATATTCTGCAGTATGGAGTAATGATGGTAAAAACATTGCTTTTGCTTCAGATCGATATGGTAATTTTGATATTTTTGTTATGCCGGCAACTGGTGGGGAGGCAAAACGGTTAACATATCACTCTAATGGTGAAAAACCAAGTTGTTTCACTGTAGACGATCAAGGTATTGTTTTTACAGCTGTTCGACAGGATTTGCATACTAATGTACAGTTTCCTTCAGGAGTGATGGCTGAATTGTATAGTGTAGCCGTAAAGGGTAGCAGGATTTCACAACTGCTTACCTCACCGGCACATGATGCAACATATAGTCCTGATGGTAAAAAATTGATTTTCCATGACCGCAAAGGATATGAAAATGCATGGAGAAAACACCATACTTCTGCAGTGACAAGAGACATTTGGGTTTATGATCTGGCATCAAAAAAATATCAACAGCTTTCCAAATTCAATGGTGAAGACCGTAATCCGGTCTTTGACAGTAATAATAATGATTTCTATTATTTATCGGAAGAAAGTGGATCGTTCAATATACATAAAAGTTCTCTGGATAATTCATCCAATAATACTGCCCTTACCAAGTTTGAAAAACATCCGGTTAGATTTTTAACAAGCTCGGATGATAACACGCTTTGTTTTAGTTATAATGGGGAGATTTATACGTTGACTCCCGGTAATCAGCCAAATAAAATAGACATTCAAATTGCCTATGATGGTCGTGAAACATTAGACAAAATTGTTCAGGTAAATAAAAAATTCTCAGAAGCCAGCTTATCATCAAATGGTAAAGAGTTTGCCTATGTATTTAGGGGTGAAATTTTTGTAAGTAGCATTGAACATGGAACAACCAAAAGAATTACCAATACACCATGGCAGGAGCGTAGTGTGAGTTTTAGTCCTGATGGCAGATCATTGGTTTATGCTGCAGAGGTTAACAACAGCTGGAATGTGTATAGTAAATCAATTGTCAGGGACGAAGAACCCTATTTCTTTGTTTCAACAGTTTTGAAAGAGGAAACAATTATTGCGACATCTGCTGAAGAGTTTCAACCGGCCTATTCACCGGATGGTAAAGAAATAGCATATCTTGAAAACCGGACTACTTTAAAGGTAATCAATCTCACTTCCAAACAAACAAGAACTATTATGCCCGCTAAGTATAATTATTCATATGCTGATGGCGATATATGGTATCAATGGTCACCTGATAGCAAATGGTTTCTGGTCCAATTTGGCCCAAAAGAACGAGTTCTCTGGTGGGAAGTGGGCTTGGTTGAAGCCTCAGGGAAAGGAAAAATCAGAAACTTAACCCAAAGTGGATATGATGATTATAAGCCAAAGTGGGTAATGGATGGAAAAATGGTGATCTGGGGGGCAGATCGACAAGGTACTAGAACTGAAAATGGTTTTACAAACAATTCAGATGTTTTTGGTCTATTTTTTACCCAGGAAGCATTCGATAGATTCAATTTATCTAAAGAAGAATATGAGCTTATTAAAGAAAAAGAGGAGAAAGAGAAAAAAGAGGAGAAAAAATCCAAAACAGATAAAAAAGGCAAGAAATCAAAATCAGAGGATGAAAAGTCGGAAAAAGTGGAAGACTTGAAATTTGACTGGCAGGATATGCTTGATCGCAAACATCGGTTGACAGTGCACACATCCAGGGCCAATGATTGGTTATTATCAAAGGATGGAGATAAGCTATACTACCTTACCAGGTTCGAAGGCAAATATGATATGTGGAGTACCAATTTAAGAACTAAGGAAACTAAACTTTTTGCTAAAATTGGCACTTATAATACTACTATGCAAATTTCTAAAGATGGTAAATTTATCCTGGTATTAGCTGATGGTAAGCCAATTAAAGTTGAAACCAAAGATGGGAAAACAAAACCAATCAAAACCAAAGGTGAAATGCTTTTAAAGCAGGCTGATGAACGGGCATATATTTTTGATCACAGTTGGCGGCAACTACGAGAAAAATTTTATGTTGTTGATCTTCAGGGAGTCGATTG
>JBDLJL010000138.1:0-13832 GCA_039714415.1 Bacteroidota bacterium | reverse complement strand
TATAGGAACTTATTTTAGCAGCTAATTCAATAGAAGAGGCCATTCCGGTGTAGTATTGCAGTCTAATAGCATCACTTCCTGGTTTTTCAGGATAATCGAAATCAAAAAAAGAATAGGCATTAAATAAATCATTTGGGTTCCACACATAACTTTTACCCCAGTTAATTCTTTGTCGACCTAGGGTTGCACTAAAATTACCGGTTTCATATTGCAAATAAATACGATCAATACTACTATTTAAAATAACGGATTGCTCATTGATTACATTCCTGCTTAAATCTATCCAACCCTGTTCTGACTGCAATAATAATTGATCATATTCAGGAATTAGCTTTACGCTTTCCCCGGTAAAAATTCGATTTCTCAAGCCAAAATTAAACTTCCATTTATCGTTTGGATACCAGTTAAAGTTCAATCGGTTGTTAATCAAATTATCACTTAACCAAACTCCATGAACATTCTCAAACTGAACAGATTGCATATTAGTAATATAACCATTTAGCTCCCACTTTTTTTCTTCTTCCTGGGAAAAAACGGTTGATGCCATGATAAAAAGAATGAATGTAATGTGTAGTTTTATGCTTTTCATTTTTTGTCTATTTATTCTTTTTGCTTTCGCCCTTTCAGGGCAAAATTTAATGTTCTTCGTTCTAAGATAGGGCGTTGCCCTATCCTAATGCTTTCAGGGCTTCACCCTGATTTTGTTATCGGTTTGACCTGCCCTATAAGAGCAAGAACATTAACAATAAGCAACGCCCCTTATAAATTTCAAGCTTCTTAATCCAAACCTTAAACAATAGAATTAGAGAATCAAGCTACTCACCACCATTCTTTTGAACACCCTAAATGCTATCAGGACTCCACAATGATTTTACTACTTATTAATCCCTGCCCTGAAAGGGCAAAAGCATTAACAAGGGGCAACGCTTCTTATCAATTTCAAGCTTCTTACTCCAAACCTTAAACAATAAAATTTGAGAACCAGGCTACTCACCACCATTCTTTCGGACACCCTAAATACTATCAGAACCTCACCCTAATTTTACGACTTATTAATCCCAAACATAACGTTCATCATATTCTACCTCATACTTTTTAAGAAATGCCCTGAACTCATCCTGAAAAGATTTCTTTTTGTGATGTTCTTCCTGGTTTTCTATATATTTTTCAACAATATCAATTTCAGAAGGGTTCACAGAAAAAATCCCATATCCATCCTGCCAGTAAAAGTTTGAATATTTGGAACTTTGAGTTTTTATCCATTGCGATGAACTCTTTTTCACTTCTTCCAACAGCTTTATTTGTGTAATTTTCTTTGACAGGACACATAAAATATGGACATGGTTTTTATATCCACCAACTTTGACAGGGTTACACTCAAGCTTTTTACAAATACCACCTAAATACTCAAATAACTTATCTTTGATATTATCATCTATTAAATTTTGTCGATTTTTAGTACTGAAAGTAATATGTACGTATACTTTTGATAATGATTGTGGCATAATATTAATTTAAAATAATTTGCTATTTTTTGCTTACGCCCTTTTCAGGGCTAAATTTAATGTTCTTTGTCCTAAGATAGGGCGTTGCCCTATCTTAATGCTGTCAGGGCTTCACCCTGATTTTGTTATCTGTTTTACCTGCACAATAAGAGCAAGAACATCAACAATGGGCAATGCCTCCTATAAATTACAATCTTCTTACTCCAAACCTTAAAGTTCAATAGCCCAATAAAATTAGAGAATCAAGCGACTCACCACCATTCTTTTGAACACCCTAAATAATATCAGGACTCCACCATAATTTTACTACTTATTAATCACAGCCCTGAAAGGGCAAAAGCATTAACAAGGGGCAACGCCCCTTGAATAACAGTCTGCTCAACCCTAGCCCTGAAAGGGCGACAGCCAAATTCTCAAATTACAAAACTACTCACCCCCATTCTTACGTACATCCGAAACCACTTTACCATCTTCAATAGTAATAACCCTACGTGCTTTTTTAACCACACGGGCATCATGAGTAGCAAATATAAAAGTGATGTTTTCTTCTTTATTCAATCTTTCCATAATGTCCAAAAGGTTCTCTGTTGATTTCGTATCAAGATTAGCAGTTGGTTCATCTGCCAAAACAAACTTTGGTTTAGATGCCAAAGCCCTGGCAACAGCCACTCTTTGTTGCTGACCACCTGAAAGTTGAGAAGGTCTGCTGCCCAAACGATCAGACAATCCGACTGCTGCTAGAAGTTCTTTGGTTCGTGCATCTCTTTCATCTTTTTTTCTGCCTTGCAAATGCATAATAAATTCCACATTCTCTTTGGCGGTTAAAACCGGAATTAAATTGTAAGCCTGAAAAACAAAACCTATATTCCACAAACGGAAATCAATTAATTGAGAAGATGACAAATGACTAATATCTGTATTATTAATGGTAATTTTTCCATCAGTTGGATTATCCAAACCACCTAACATGTTTAACAAAGTAGTTTTCCCTGAACCAGATGGTCCGACAATAGCAGCAAATTCACCTTCTTCAAAATTCAGGTCTATTCCGTTCACAGCATGTACTTCAACTTCCGTTTCATTGTAAATTTTTGTTATATTTTCAATATTTATAATACTCATGATAGTACGTTTTTAATAGTTATCGTAAATTTCATTTTTAAACTTTTGTCTTTAATCTTAACTATTCGGTTCTTAATGCATTAGATGGATTTAGTTTCAAAGCTTTTACAGCAGGATAAAGGGCTGCCAATACTCCGGTAATTACAATCATTATTGTTACAATGCTTATCATTTCTACGTTTATGCTTGTATAAACAACACTGTCCCAGCCAATGCTTTCAAATCCTTGTGACCATGATGAAAGATTTATAGGATATACAGAAAAATATTTAGAAATGCTGCCCCCGATAATAATCCCAACAACTCCGCCCACTAATGACAAAAAAACGGTTTCCAACACAATCATATAAAATACACGTTTTTTGTTCATTCCAACTGCCAAGAGCATACCTATTTCCTTCACGCGTTCTAACACAGCCATTAACATCGTGTTTACTATTCCAAAACCAAGAGCAAATAATATAATTCCAAAGAAAATATACATATAAATATCCATCATTTCAGTAAGGTAAGCTAATTCCGGTTTTACTTCAGTCCATAACTGCACCTCCATTTCAGAATTATTTGCAACAATTTTTTCCTTAACAACTTTATCAAATTCCTGTTTTGTAAGGTTCACCACAATTTCATGAGCTGTATTTTCAGGTATGGAAGTCAATCTGGCCAAATCAGATTTCTTGACAAAAACGGTAGATTCATCAAACATTGCATTTGCTGTTTTATAAATACCAGCCACCCTAAAAGCACCACCAGTAATATCGCCATTATAATCCTGAAAGGTAAAAACAACTTTGGACCTTAGCTTTAGGTTTAGCTTCTTTGCCAATTTAGCACCAATAACTACAGGGTTTCTTTTAATTCCATCAAAAAACTCCCCTTCAACTAATTTTTCATTAATGTTAGTTACTGTAAATTCATTTTCAGGTTCTATCCCAAGCATTTTAACTCCTGATGAAGTTTCAGCCGAAGCCGCCATGCCCATTAATACAAGCCTTGAACTAACCCCACTTACCCCTTCAACACTTTTGATTTCAGAAGTTCTGGAATCAATGTCATCCATACTTTCATGGATTTCAAGGGCTTCCTTAAATTTTGGATTATGTAACTGAATAAATGAAATTTCAGTTTTTATGGCTGTTTCAATTCGTTGATCGGTCATGCCACGCATAAATGCCGTTAAAAATACTCCGGCAAATACCCCAATTGCAATTGCAGCAATTATAACAATGCTTCGCAACTTATTTCTCCAGACATTTCTCCATGATACTGTCCAAATTACCATTTTATTCTATTTTAGATGTGATACTTAATTATTTTTCTCTTTTTATTTTCGATTTAGTGATTTACGATTATTTGATTTACGATGTTTGCAACACATCGAATAATCGTTAATCTTCAATCATTAATCGTACATCATCCTATTTTCGATTTAGTGATTTACGATTATTTGACTTTCGATGTTTGCAACACATCGAGTAATCGTTAATCTTCAATCATTAATCATACATCACTTTTAATTTAAACATTTTGTTTAGCTGTTTTAACACTCTTAACAAAAATTGAAACAAGTTCATTGCTCTCCGAAATCGCATAATCCAGCTTACTCATATTATCATACATATTAGCCATTTTAATAATTTTTAGAGCTACTAGTGTTTCCCTCAATTCCTTTAATACCACTTTTATTTTATGAATAAAATCTTTACGAGATTCAGCATCTTGTGCCTCTCCATAGTTCAATGCAGGAGAAGTACCGGAGCGAATCATTTGTCCTGAAATATGATTGCCCGCTTTTGTTTTTACTAAACCTTCAGCTATTTCAATTATTAATACTGCAAATTTGATCAACCTATTCTCTAGTTCTTGTGAATTCATATTTTATACTATTTCCTCTATTTTCGATTCAGTGATTTCCGATTATTTGACTTTCGATGTTTGCAACACATCGAGTAATCGTTAATCTTCAATCATTAATCATACATCATCCCATTTTCGATTTAGTGATTTCCGATTATTTGACTTTAGATGTTTGCAACACATCGAGTAATCGTTAATCTTCAATCATTAATCGTACATCATCCTATTTTCGATTTAGTGATTTCCGATTATTTGACTTTAGATGTTTGCAACACATCGAGTAATCGTTAATCTTCAATCATTAATCGTACATCATCCCATTTTCGATTTAGTGATTTCCGATTATTTGACTTTCGATGTTTGCCATATAATAGCTCTATGCTCTTAATGCACCTATAACTTTTAATCTCTTAATTGTCGACACCGGGTAAATGGCCACAACCGCCATAATAAGCAAAATTAATAAAGCTTGATTGTAAAATATATAGGGTTCAATTGAAAAAAACATTACCGGTTCAATTCCCATGTCAATCATCATTTGAGCAGCATCACCACTCAAAGGTATAGGATTAAAGTAAAAAGCTATTACAATCGGTAAGCTGAATAATGTTCCTGCCAAAACACCCAATAAGCCCATGTAAATAACTTCGTAAATAACAATGGCTGTTAATTTCAATTTTCGCATGCCTACGGCTATCATCACGCCAAATTCACGTTTTCTTTCGGCCATTAACATCATGAGGGTACCAAATATCCCAAAAGCAATAACAATATACAAAATAGCAATCATCAGCAATCCACCTCCACGGTCACTTTCAATCATCTGCACTAACTCAGGTTGCATTTCCTGCCAATTGATAACTTTATAGGGTGATCCTATCTTATCCTTCAGTTCATTATCGGCCTTTTCCAAACCCAAATGATCTTCAATCATTAAAACCAGAGAAGTATATCTTTCAGGTGCTGAATAAAGTTCTTGTGCTTGTGTAATATCCATATAAATGGCAGATTTGCTTAATTCAGGAGTTGGAAATTCAAGCAAAGCTTTAACCGGATATTTTCCGGCAGCACCTACACCATGATAACCCTGCCCAATAATCACCAGAGTATCCCCTATTCCAATTTTAAGGTGTTTTGCCAGGGTTTCACCAATCATAACACCATTATCACCCGGCTTTAAATATTCACCGTCTTCATTTATCCATTTCTTTAATCCTGTAACCTCATTTTCTTTTTCAGGCTCTACCCCAATAACCATCCCGCCTTGGGTAATTGAATCTGACGAAGCCAAAGAAAATGTTTCCAAACGATATGTATAATTTGTTATCTCTTTAACTGAATTAATTTTATCCATTAATTCCGTTGTTGATTCAAATGTATTATTAATGGTTTTATTCTCCCAATATGCTTCATTCTGGATCTGAATATAGCCAGAATAAAACTTAACCATATTATCAATCATTGAGGTATACGATCCTTCTTGCATTGAGCGCATAACAATAGCCAAAAAAACACTAAAAAATATTGAAGCAGCGGTAATTAAAGCACGCCTTTTATTACGCCAAAGATTTCTCCAAGCAATTTTTCTGTTATTCATCTGTTTAGTTTTAATTATTTTTTTATCAGATAGCCTGTTCCGCCATAGCGGAAGAACCGTCCCGAAAAAATCGGGACTTGTTTCATTTTATCAATTTTATTATTTACAATTTCTTTATACAAACTACCACACCCACGGAATAATCCTGTATTTTACTTTTTGCTTATATTCATTATATCCTTCTAAATCTTTTGTTAGCACTTTTTCCTCATTCCTGATCCTTGCAACAATCAGGAATATTAACAATAATGATAATGTTAACGCAATATAAGATCCTAATGCCAAAGGTGTTAACAGATACATGATTAATACAGCTGAATACATTGGATGCCGCACAAAAGCGTAAGGCCCAGTTGAAATAAGTTTCTGGTTCTTTTCTACTTCAACAACCCTTGAGGCAAAAGAATTTTCTTTTAATACAAGAAAAAATAACAAATAGCCTAAAAGGACAACAACATCAGCAATGATTATCAATTCAGTTGGAACTGATGACCATCCAAATCGAAAATCAAAACCAGGTGTTAGAAAAGCTATAAGGAAATACAATGTTGACCATCTCATTATATTTTTCTGCTTATCTTCCTTTTCCTTAGTCCTCATACGCCGATCAATAAGCTCCGGGTCTTTTCTAAGAAAGTATATGCTAACAAAAACCATTGGAATTGTTAGCACAGCCAAATAAACCCAGGCTTGCCAGAAATTAATAGTGCCGGCAGGTATAAAAAACATAGCTGCCATTATTGCCACAAACAAAATGAACCGTTTGACAATTGTCCTTTTTAAGTTTTGCAGACTGTTAGGACCTGAAACCGAATGAATGTTAATTGTTTCCATCTATATACCCCCCCAATTTTAATTTATATTCTTGTCGTTTTCTTATCTGATACAGAAGTTTTCATGCAACTACTAACCCAATTAATTGGCTTCGCCGAGCTAAAAGAGACTGTGTAAAAATGCTTTTACAAGCAGTTTTATAACTATCACCGGCATAAATGCCGGTGATTAATAATGGCGCAACACTGGGCTTTAGCCAAAACTGTCATTGAGATGTGGGCTAAAGCCAAATTTGTCTATGTCTTTTTTCAACGGCATAACTTGTCTCGATAATCGGGAAATGCTGTTGAAAATCATTTGTTTTTTGTTTTCACACAGTCTCTAAAGTCAGGGAAAGGTCGTCTTTCACTTACCTAAGCCTTTTCATATTTTGTTGAGAAAAAAAAGTTTCTTTCATAGAAACATCAAACTCAACGCTATTAATAATTACCAGCGTTTTATTTCCGGGTTCGTCTTCAGGCAGTATTTCAATTTTTGTAGGTAACAGGCGGCCTCCTAATTTTTTCACATCTTTTCCAATTTCGGTTTTTACTACGTAACCATCTTCATCATAGTAAACAGACTTAAGCTGAAGATAATCTTTTTTACTTACCCATTTAATCAATTTCCCCCAAACTACAGCCGCTTCTTCTTTAGGTATCATTTCAATTTTATAACAATCATAGCCCGAAACCTTTTCGCTGCCAATTATTTTATGATTATAATCAACTACAATGGATGATTCTTTCAAAATATCATCATTAGTATAATCAGATCCCATCCAGCCTTGCGACATCATGGAAGGGGGGAGTTTAATCATACGGCTAATTGTCGGGTTCCAGTTCCAAAGTTCATTTTTGCGCTTTAAAAAGGTTTGCCCCTTCTCCTTGGCGGGATAAGTTATCAATGTCATTGAATACTCACGTCCTTTTCCCCAGGTTTTAAATTTTACAGTCCTTGACCAAGTTGGCCTGACAATTGTCATGGTCATAGTACCTTTATTGGTGATACCTCGCTCTTTATCATTTGCCTTTTTAATAATTTCTGTAGCATTTTGTGCAGAAACAAAAACTGAAAAAAACAAAACAATTACCAAAATAAAAATTGTCTTATACATAACTTTACATTTTTTGAATATGTTTATCAAATCAAGTGTTTAACAAACGCTATTTAAATTTATCAATAATTATCTTTTTAATATCCTCAACAGGAAAATTTTCAGGATCTACAAGGTAATTCATTGAAACACCATCCATAACAGCACCCATTAATATGGCATGAGCCGTTGGATTTGCAATTCCTTTCTTTTCATAATATTTGATCAGCGTTTGAAGAAAAGGTCCAATAATTTCCATTAATTTATCCTGTACAAGTTCCATAACAGCTGGTTGGACAATAATTGAAAAGTATAATTTCCAAAAACGGGTATCCTTTTTTAACAACCTAAAGGTTTCTTCAATAAAGTAATCAAATTCATTTTCTGTTAAAACACCATCTTTATTTGGATCAAATAACTGTACAAACTCATCAAACCCTTCAAGGATTATCTTCCTTAACAAATCCTCTTTGCTTTCAAAATAGTTATAAAGCAAGCCTTTTGAAACCTCGGCTTTTTGAGTAATCATACTAACTGAAGCTCCCATAAAAGTTTTTTCTGCAAAAACTTCAAGTGCGGCTTCTATGATAATAGCCCTCTTTTCCTTTCGGATTTCCTTATATTGTTTTTTTGTTCTTGGCGACATATTTTTTGACTGAACGTTTGGTCAAAAATAAGGTAAAAAATCAAATTTTCAAACTATTTTTCAAACTATTTTTGATGATTGTCTGTATTTTACTGAAACACTGCACTTTTGAAATGCTAAAATAATCGCTAAATCCCAAAATCTAAATGTTATTAATTAAAAAAAGTAACTTAAAACAAAATTTTGAAAAAAATTTATAGAATAAAACTGCTTATTTAAAACAAAAAACAATTTTGGCCGTTTTTTTGTTAAGTATTTCATTAACGAATACGATAAATATCCAAAAAAGGAAACATATTCTACCAGTTAAACCAATATTATCGGTGCTGATGAATATAGAAGAATACAATATATGGCTATAAAATGGTTTTTAAAATTCATATAAAACTTATCAAGCCAAGTAAATAGCAAAAATATTCTCTGATGAATACAACAAATAAAATTTTTTTACTAATAATATTTGCGATTTCCATCTCTAATACATTAATTGGACAGCCTCTAATTGGCGGTCACCTTGGACTTAATTTTTCTAGTTTATCAGGAGATAAAGACAATGATGAAACAAATTTACGCATTGGTGTAAGCCCTGGCCTCATTGTTGACTTTCCTTTAAACCATATGCTTACCATTGAAACAGGCGTATCCTTTTCAATGCAGGGTATGCAAAGAACAAGAATTATAAAAGAAGATCTGTCTGTATTTAACACAAAAACAAAATATAATCTTGATTACTTAGTTGTTCCGGTATATTTAAAAGAAAATTTTACAAACTTTTATGCCAAAATTGGACCATATGGAGCATACCTTGCTAATGCTCAGGAAAAATGGGAAACTACAGAAAATACATCCGGTGTTATTACTGAGAAAAATGGGACAAATTTAGAATTTCAAGAATCATTAACTCCATATGATATTGGTATATCTATTGGCTTTGGTTATATTCACTATTTTCAAAATAGAAGAAGAAGAAGGAGTTTTAGAAAAAGAAGAACAACAAGAGTAATGCAAGTTGACTTAAAATATAATTTAGGCCTTGTTTCATTAAATAATCCTGAGCTGGATATGAAAAACCGGGTATTCTCCATTGGCTTAAGTATTAATCAAATAATTGACTAGTTTTTTGTATTAAAATGATAAAGAATGTACCAGCTATATTACTTAATAAAACGATAATACTGAGTTTTATTCTATTTTTTGCATTTGTAAAAACATCCAATGCACAATACAGGTTTGGTTTGTTTGGTGGTTTAAACATTTCCAGCCATACTGGAAAAGACTTTACTACCACAGATTTCCCTAAAACAGGTATGACTGCAGGTTTTTTTTATGAAAGGGAAATTGACAAAACCTTATCATGGGTAATCGCCCCCTCCTTTGAGCAAAAAGGAGCTAAATACACTTTTGAGCCCAGGTTTGATACTAGGGTAGAGGTAAACAATGATTTAGATTATTTTACCTTACCCCTTCTGCTTAAGGCAAATTTTAGCAAAAGACCAAATTATAACCGAAAAGCAAGTTTTGGAAGACAAATGAACTATTATGTAACAGGTGGAATTTCTTTATCCTACCTGATTTCACATCCAAATGAAGTTCATACTTTTGAAAATGATGTTGAAATAGATTCCGGACCATTTTTCCCCTATTCTTATAATAATGTTGATGCAAGTATTTCAATTGGGGGGGGGGTTATGTGGAGAGAAATATTTATTGATTTAAAATACATCCATGGTATTAGGAATCTATATAGCGGTAAGAATGTCCCGGTTATCAGAAACCATATAATTAGTCTTACACTTGCTTATAGCTTGTATCACAAAAAGAATGTGCCTTGCCGAAAAAGGTAATGCATTGTTTTCAACAGAATGCTCATTGAATAATTTTCCAAATTTAAGTATTCTCATGTCAAGCTACCAGTCTAATGTCAAGCCAAGTATCAAATTTCGGGTTGGCTACTTTGACTCGATTAACCCGGGGAATTCATAGAATTTTCCCTATCTGCGATAGCGACTAAGATTCACATCCAATTTTGATACCCAAAATTGGGTTCATCTAAACCCGAAAAACAAAGCTTGACTTGACATTAGTTATTTAAGTTATTTTTTGGAAACCAAATATTTTTTATCCGTCTTCCAAATTTTGACATATCCATTTTTTGCAAGATAGGATTAAAAGCTTTAGAGCCTACAATCACTTTTTCACCAATTTCAAAATTCGCCACCTCAGCTATTGTAGCAATAACTTTAATTAAATTATTCCCTACCAAAACAACGACGATATAAACAGTATCAGCCTTTTTCATCTCCAATATTTCGCCAATAAACTGAAATTTGGCACTAAAGCTTTCATGAGCAAATACCTTTGAAGGAATCCCTCCATTTATGATCTTTCCCTCATCAATTATATAAACCCTTTCAGAAAGTTTAAAAATCTCTGCTAAATCATGACTTACAAGAATGATGGTAACATTTAATTCTTTATTGATTTTAAGGATTAAATCCTGCAATTCCTGCCTCATATCAATATCTAATGCTGACAGGGGTTCATCCAACAATAAAAGTTTAGGGTTTTTAACCAATGAACGTGCTAAAGCCACTCTTTGTTTTTGCCCACCGGAAAGGGTCTGGGGCATACGGTGTTGCAAATTAATCAATTTTACAAAATCAAGTAATTCATCAACCCTTTTTTTGTCTTTATAAGCGAATTCCAGATTTTCACGAACACTCATATTGGGGAAAAGGGCATAATCCTGAAAAACAAAACCGGTTGACCTGCGCTTAACCGAAAGATTTACTTTTGTTTTAGAATGATACCAAATTTGATTTCCTACATGAATTGATCCTGAATCAGGAAGAGTTAATCCTGCAAGAATCCTTAATATAGTGGTTTTCCCTGCCCCGGATTTACCAAAAATGGTAACTATTTCGCCTTCACCTATTGAGAGTTGTACATCTAAATCTATAATGCCGGATGAAGCATGTAATTTTTTATTTACGGAAAAATCAAGAAACATGTTTATATTAATATTACACTTTATTTAATATAAGAAAAAAGCTCAGGTGAATGCTCAGGTAGTTTTCGTAGATTCACTAATTGAACTATGAATCCAACCAGTCGGCAAATTTTTCGGCATGAATTTTTATATCGTCCTCTCCTACCTGATCAAAAGGATTTTCCAAGTGATCTTGTATATTATCAAGGCTTACCAAAACAATACTCAACAATACGGGCATAATCATAATTATAGTAAGGTGATAATCGCCTGCTATATGGACAAAATAGGGGCCATAAACTATAGGTATCAAAAAAATGAATATTTTACTGTATGCCCTTAAAGTAATTGGTGTTCGATATTGGTAAATATGTTTCATGTTTTCAAATGCATCAAGCATTTTACTAAGATACTGATTGCTACGTGAGACCTCACCGCTTGCAAGCCCCCTGCCACGGAAGCTTTTTATAGCCAACGAGAGTTTCGAAAACATCTGATAAACATCGGATTCCATTTCCTTGCGATCTTCCCTTCCGGTATGCAATAATTCCCTAACACCTCCAAGTATATCTTTCAACAAAGCTTTCATGTCATTTTGGAATTCCGTGTCCGTTTCCGGAACCCAATCACGTGCCGCCAGAAAAAGAGCACGACCATGTGCTTTCAAATATGCATAATGTTTTAGTGCAGTTTCTCTTCTTTTATATGCACCACTTATGGAAAATACAATAGGAAAAACTACGGCTATACCTATGATAGTCATAGGGAAATTTGCTTTAACACCATAATAGCTACTCAGATAGGTTGAAAGACCAGAGAGTACGACAACTATTAGAGTTTTTAAATTGAAAATCAGTCGAAAACTACGTATTACTTTCATTTTTAGTTCAGTTTGATTAAAATTTTCAGGAAAGATACAAAATTATAGAATAGAAACAACTGAAAATTAATCAGAATATTTAACTTGAAAACATCTGTCCATACAACATAGCGAATGAATGATTAAATTTTTTACAACAAATACTTTCTATTATTCGTTAATTATTGTCTTCTATTATTTATTATTAAATAGTTTGGTATCTTTTTTGTCTGCTTTTATTTACTTTTTTTAATGTATTCTTTTATTGTAATTTTAGAATATAACTCAAAAAATGAAATAATTTGAAAATAACCTAATGATAACTTTAATAGACAAACAACCAATGAAGATTTTTAAGAACCCCAATGAAAAATTAGATTTTTTATACAATGCAATGAAAATAGATAGCAGAATTAATGCTCTTATATACTGCTGCTATGAATATGGAGAATTAATACCAAAAGAAGGAAAAGCAAACACCTGCAAAAAACTAAAAGAATTATCAAAAAAGAACCGTGAGAACTTGAGCGCTTTAATCATTAAAAGAAAACGAAAGATGATAATGAATTAAAAATTCTGAAAGTAAGTATCTATCTTTTTGCAGCATCCGGGTTAAAAAAGCCACAAAGCGAGCTGTTAGTGACCAGCAACCTGAAACAAGTTACAGGTCACTGGTTGCTTCAACATTAAATAAGCCGATTACATCAAGAAAGCGAAATACCATCTATAACCTGATATGTGTTGCAGGTTACAAGTTATTCCCCTGTTCGGCTCAGGCTGAGCCTGGGTCGTTATATGTTTATAGGCTTTGCCTAATCTGATTGGCTATTGATAAAATTATGTTTTTTCATGAGTAATATATATTGTATAATTTGATTCGAATTTTACTTTTTTTTCAGGCAAAGCCTGTTAAAATATATTGTGAGGTACAAGCTCAGCCGAATTTCATTATCCTTTTATTAGCCGAACCGGGGCAATGTAGCACAAGCTCTCCTGAGCTGTGTTTTACAAAACAGCTTGGAAAGCTGTTCTACTGTTACCGGAAAATAAGAATGCATCAAAAATGTAAACCAACAATGCCATGTCGTTTAGTTGTGCATTTTTCATTTCAAATAAGTGATATTATAATTTCAGGGTTGAAAGTGAATAATATGAACACAAAATAAAAATTCCTGTGATACAAAAAGAACGAAAAGCAGATAAGGTACAAAATCAAAAAAGCCTTGCACATCTGCAAAGCTTCCTTTTTTGTGGAGAATATCGGAATCGAACCGATGACCTCTTGACTGCCAGTCAAACGCTCTAGCCAACTGAGCTAATCCCCCATTGTCCTCCGAAGCTTCAGCGT
>JBDLJL010000137.1:0-13832 GCA_039714415.1 Bacteroidota bacterium | reverse complement strand
GTAAGCGTTTTAGCTTTTTCGTCAATACTTATATTGATCGTTAAATCGCCAAGTTCCCCTTTGAATTTTTCAAGGCGCGCAAGTGTTTTTAATTTTTGCGTAGCATCTACAGCATTCGATATCAATTCGCGAAGAAAAATCTCATGATCAGAATAAAGAAATTTCTTGATGATAGGAAAGATATTCTCTGTTGTAACGTTTATGTTTCCTTTTTGCATATTAAATATAATTTTGTGTTTAACATTTTATTCCGGCTATGGTTTTTTCAAAGTATGTGCCAATGTTTAAATTCTGACATTACGGCAGTAGTGTGATTCGTTGGGTGACTCAAAGTCATTATTAAAACCTTTAAGTATCCTTTTTAGCTGTTCTCATCCGCTAAAAAGTTTATAAAATAGTTTGAACTTGAAGCTTAACTTGACATAAGCTTTGTATAAAGGGGTAATGTTAATACAAGGTTATTTCTAAAAATTTAAAAATTTGAGTAACGCAGAGATTTGGATTTATAGATGTTGCCGCAAAATTTTTCTTTATAGAATTAGGGTTGGCTATGCTTGTTTCACGCTATAATGATTTATATTTGTATACATAACAGACCTAAAGGCTAAAAAAATGATTGTAATAGAAAAACCTGACAACCTGATTGAACACTTTGAAACAGCAACCGAAAAGTTTAAAAACAACAAACTTTTTGGAACTAAAAATAAACAATCGGGCGAATATGAATGGTTAACTTATGGCGATATAAGAAAACATGTTGATAATTTTAGAGGAGGATTAGCATCATTAAATATAAATAAAGGAGATGCTGTTGCAATAATTGCAAATAACAGGTTTGAATGGGCTATTGCGGCTTTTGCTACTTATGGGCTTGGCGCACGCTTTGTTCCAATGTATGAAAATGAAATTTTAAAAACATGGAAATATATCACCGACGATGCAGATATTAAGTTTTTGTTGGTTTCAAACAGGGATATTTACGAACAGGTAAAATGCTTTAAAGATGAAATTGATTCTTTAAAGGATATATATATTATAGAAGATGACAGTGATATAAGCATGAATTACCTTGAAAAACTGGGGCAGGAAAACCCTGTAGCTTCTATTATACCAAAAGTTGATGATATCGCCGCTTTAATTTATACTTCTGGAACAACTGGCGATGCCAAAGGGGTATTGTTGACTCATGGGAATTTTGTTTCAAATGCCAGGGCGGGAAATAGAAGGTATTATATGTTGGATGAAGGTTCAAGAAGTTTGTCGATTTTACCATGGGCGCATAGTTATGGTCAAACTGCCGAATTGTATAATTGGTTTTTCTTTGGTGGATCAATTGGCTTTATGGAAAGTGTTGAAACCCTTGCAGAAGATTTACTAAAAGTACAACCTACTTTCTTGATAGCAGTTCCGCGCGTTTTTAATAAAATATATGATGGGATTTGGGCTAAAATGAATGAAACTGGCGGACTTACAAAGACACTGTTTGAAATGTCCATTAATGCTGCAAGAAAATATCGTGAACAAAATGGGAAAGTTGATTGGTTAACGAAATTGAAATTAAACTTTGCGAATAAAGTTGTGTTTTCTAAAATAAAAGCAAAATTTGGAGGCAAACTAATTGCTTCTATCACTGCAAGTGCAAAAATGAATATGGAGATCTCTTATTTCTTTTCTGATATTGGTTTGCCTGTTTATGATTGTTACGGATTAAGTGAAACATCGCCTGCGATTACTATGAACAGCCCGGAATTAAATAAGTCGGGAAGCGTAGGGACACCTCTGGAATTTATTCAGGTTAGAATAGACCGTTCAATGGTTGATGATAAGAGTGAAGATGGCGAAATTCAGGTTATGGGGCCAAACCTTATGGTTGGATATCATAATAAACCCGAAGAAACAAAAAAAGTTTTTACTGAGGATGGTTGGCTAAAAACGGGGGACAGGGGGACAATTGATGACGATGGTTTTATTTTTATTACCGGGCGGATTAAGGAACAATTTAAGCTCGAAAATGGGAAATATGTTTTCCCGGCAGCTTTAGAAGAAGATATTCGTTTATTGCCTTATATTGAGAATGCGATGATTTATGGCGATGGTAGGCCATATAATATTTGTATCGTAATTCCTGATTGTGTTGTTTTGAATAAAACTGCAGAAACCTTAAAAATAAAAACAGACGTTGATAAATTAGTACATTCAACGGTTGTGCAAGAATTTATAAGCTTGGAAATAAAGAAAAGCCTTGAAGGTCGCTACGGCAATTATGAGATACCTAAAAAGTTTATCTTCACAGATGAAAATTTTACAATTGAAAATGGAATGTTAACCCAAACTTTAAAGCTAAAAAGAAGATTTGTTGTTGAAAAATATAAAGATCAAATTGAAGAACTTTATAAAAACTAATTATTAAGATATTCACTTTTTGTTACTTCATCCAAATAAAAAACATCGTAAAGGATTTCTTCTTTGTCATGATTTCCAATTTTAAGGAATTTTCCTATTTTCCTTCCAACTTTAGCAGATTTTTTTGAAATCGTGGCTTTTTTCTTAATCTCATATTCCTTATGCTCATCTTTAAGTAAATAAATTTCTTGTACAATGTCTGCAATCGTGTCTTTAGTAAATGAAATAATAATTTCATATTTATCCTTATAATTTAGACTGTCAAAAGTTATTTCTTTGATGGGTAAATTGTTTTGAATTTCCCCTTGAAAATAAATTCTAAATTTTGCTTCAGCCGTTTTGGTGAAAATCTTAATGCTGGAAGTTTGTCCAATCATAGAGATTTGTGCAACGAACAGTATTATAATTGTAAAAAATAAATTTTTCATAATTGTATTTATTTGTTTTTTGCAAAAATGTAAAAAATGTTTTAATCCAAACCAAAATTCTATTTATTTAATGATTTTTAACATTGTACAATAGCTCTCCTGAGCTGTATTTATATAAATACTTAGGGTGACTATTATTATGGTGGTCTCTAAAAATTCAAAATTCGAGGCTTTCTGATTTTTTAAGGCTCGATTTTACAGATGTAATTGAGAACTTAGCGAAGCGACTCACGAACACCTTATAAATATAATTAAAATTAGTGAGTAATCTTAAAAAAATCAGAGTAACGAAGAAGTTGGGATTTTTAGAGGTCGCCTTATGTTAATAGCTGGTTTTAATGGGCTTCTTATTCGAGTTTTCCTTGTTTCTCATATCCAGGTTTGGTTTTAATATCCAATATCCATCTATAAATTGAAGCCCATCCTGCGATAAGTCAGGGCCATAATACATATATTGGCCTTTAAATTTTTTAAGAGATGGAGCCAGGTGGTCAAATACGATCAACTTCTCTTGTTCATCATACCTGAGCATCATTTTCGCCTGTTTGGCGTATTCAAAAATAATTCGACTGTGTGTTTTATTTCCCATTTTCAGTATTGGGCTGCCAAACTGTGGTTTTTTACTTTTAATGGTTAAGATTTCAATAATTTTTTTATTTGTAAAATTGTCGTTCCCGTCCCAACCAAATAAAGTATAATAAGTTTTGCTTTTATTAGTGTTGGTTAATATTTTATAATACAATGTTCCGTACCAACTGTCATTATCTAATACTTTATTTTGCGGAGTATTTATTGCATTTGATTTATCGCTAAGTTTAAATAAAGAAATATGTTTGTTTTTTGATTTGACCTGTATGAATCCGAAATATTCATAAGTCCCATTATTGTATGGTAAATTCCATGTAAATATTCGTAGCAATCCATCATCAGAACTTAATTTTGAAACATTTTTTAATTTATGAAATGGGTGTTCAAATGTGCTTTTCTTTAGTAAGACTTCATTAAAGAGTTTTTCAATTTCACTATTGTATTTCAATTTGTCATTATCATTTTTTGTGGCTATAATTTTAGTAAATAATGATTGAATTGAATCCTCCAATTGTCCTATACTGCCTTTCTGGGCATTAATATTAATTGTTATAAGGAAAAAAAATACGACAATTTTTAAAATATTCATTTGTGTAATTTATAGTTCACTGAGAAAACGGTATAATAAAAATAATATTACTAAACTGTTCTATCATTTTTTTTAACGTAACTTGGAACCTGAAATTCGGTACTTGATAATCTAATTTAACAATGTTCAAAAAAAAGAATTAACATGGCCAAATTAATGATTGTCCATAGAGTCAATATCCTTACAAAAGTAGTCGGAGTGCGACTTGTTAATGGGTAGAAAATGTGCTGTTTAGAGACTCTGTGTTTAATAAACAGAGTCGCGCCCCGACTTTAAAGACAGATTAAATAATCTTGTCGAGCACTTTTTTTATAATTTCAACAACTGCATCAATCTCTTTTTTAGTAATTATTAGCGGTGGTGCAATTCGAAAGCGGTTGTCTAGAAAAATAAACCAATCTGTTATCATTCCTTCTTTGATAGCTAATTTTATGAATTTTTGCACCATTTCAGCACTTTCAAGCTCAACAGAATAAAATAAACCTGTACCTCTTATTGATTTTATTTTTTCATGTTTTAAGATTGATTCCAAGTATTTTGCTTTCTTATTTACCTCTTCAATTATATTTTCATTAAGTAGAACTTTTAAGTTGGCTAATGCAGCTGCAGCTGATACCGGATGACCACCAAAGGTTGTAATATGGCCTAATACAGGATTATTTGTAAATGAGTCCATTATTTTTTTATCAGAAACAAAAGCACCTATAGGCATACCACCTCCCATAGCTTTTGCAATCGTAAATATGTCAGGAACAACACCATATTTCATGAATGCAAAAAGCTCCCCTGTTCTGCCAAAACCGGTTTGTATTTCATCAAAAATAAGTAATGTGCCAGTTTCATCACATCTTTTTCGTAAATCTTTAAGAAAGTTATTCTCAGGTAATATAACACCACCCTCGCCTTGAATTGGTTCAATCAGAACACAGGCAGTTTTTGAGGTAATTAGTTCTAAATCTGATTTTTTATTGAATTCCAGGAAACGAATATCCGGTAATAATGGACGGAATGCCTGGGTAAAATAGGTTTCACTCATTAAACTAAGTACCCCATGTGTGCTTCCATGATAAGCATTTTTAAAAGCAATGATCTCCGTTCTGCCTGTATATCGTTTGGCTAACTTAATAGCTCCTTCATTAGCTTCACTTCCTGAATTTACAAAATAAGTGCAATTCAGCTTTTCAGGAAGCTGATCTGTAAGAAGTTTAGAAAATTCAACCTGTGGCGATTGAACATATTCACCATATACCATAAGGTGCATGTACTTTTCTGCTTGTTGTTGTACAGCTTTTACTATTTCCGGGTGTAAATGACCCAGGTTACTGACAGATACACCAGCTATTAAGTCAATGTACTTTTTCCCATCAACATCATATAAATAAATTCCTTTAGCCTTTTCAATTTCTAACCCTAAGGGGGCTTCCGAGGTTTGCCCGATATGCTGCTGAAATAATTGTCGGTGTGAAATCATAATTTATATTGTTATATTGTTAAACTATTGGTATTGGTTTAAATGTTCTGTGGTTTTAATTTATCAATTGTCTTGGTAGTTTGTTTATCTGTTTATCCGTTTATTTGCTGATTCTATCATCATCAAATAACCAAATAAACATTTCATCAACATACAATATCATTTTCTATACAAACCAAGAACCACAAAAACTGCCAAGTTCTCAGATTGTGTCTTTATGTCTTTTTAAAAACTCCTTTTCAATTATATCTGAACGGTTGATGCTTTGCCTAAGCCAGTTTAATAATATCTCCTCTTTTTCTTTATTCGTCAGCATCCAGGATATTTCAGATTGGTTTAGCTTTAGCCTTAAATGATGAAGGATAATAGATGCTGATACAGAAATGTTAAAACTTTCTGTAAAGCCCAACATGGGGATTTTAAGGAACTCATCAGCATGATCCATGGCTAGTTTCGATAATCCCGGTTGTTCAGAACCAAACAATAAGGCCGTTTTCCCATTTTGTAAATCAAAATTGTCAAGAGCTACATCATCTGTGTGTGGTGTAGTGGCTACTATCCTATAACCATTTTTTTTAAGTGAATTGATACATGCAACTGTGTTGTTCTTCTCTTCATTGTATTTGTGCAAATTAAGCCATTTTGAAGCTCCCAGGGCAACATCAGGGTTAACCTGGTATTGATTTTGGTTTTCAATGATATGCACTTCCTGTATCCCAAAACAGTCACATGTCCTTAGTACTGCACTGGCATTATGTGGTTGGTAAATATCTTCAAGTACTACAGTTAAATATTTTGTCCGGTCATTAATAATTTTGTTCATCAGTTGCCATCTCTCATTTGTTACTAATGGAGAAAGATGATTAATTAAGGTATTATTCATTTGCTCGTTGTTATAACTTTAGGCTCTGGTTTAAAATAGCTGTGACACGTACGACTATTTGTTATGTTTTGATTAACAGATAGTTTAGTAACTAAAAAAAAGTCTAACATCTTCAGTTGCTAATTGCCAATATACTAATTACTGACAAAATACAGGCAATGCAGGTTTAAAACATTCAAAGCAATCTAAACTAGAGCGTAATTTGATTACAGAAAGGGCAATATACATCTTGACAATTAATTTTACAAGCAATGTTGTAAAAATTGCATAAAAAAAGCTGTCTTGCATGCAAGACAGCTCCTGAACAAAAAGGTATTCCCTTATTGTACGCTACCTGATAAATCACTACCAGCTTTAAACTTAACTACATTTTTAGCAGCAATTTTAATTTCTTTACCTGTTTGAGGGTTTCTACCAGTTCTTGCACTTCTTTTAGATATAGAAAAAGAACCAAATCCTACTAATGCAACACGGTCACCTTGCTTTAAAGCACCTGAAGTACTGTTAATAAAAGCATCTAGTGCTCTTTTTGCATCTGCTTTTGATAAATTGGCATCACTTGCCATTGCGTCAATTAATTGAGCTTTGTTCATAGTAATAATTTTAAAGTTAATGAAATATTTTAATTTGATATTATGTATGCAAATATAGACTATTTAAGGACTTTAGCAAATCCAAGTGAAAAAAAAATGAATAAAATTGCAAAAATCATGATGGGATAAAACCTTTTTTTGAAAATCGTGTAAGCCAAAACCAGTAAGGCTTTGACGAATATAGTATAAAGTAAGAATATAGTTAATGGGTGCTAAAATCCAGTATGTGAGGTTGGTAGCAAATGTTATAAAATGTTTTGCTTTGAGGAAAATGGCGCAATCCCCCGTCACTACTTATTAACAGAGGGTGTTAATAAAATATTTTGATTTTTTTTTGAAAAAACATTAAAAATGCTAACAAATATTGGTTTTTCTACTTTTTTAATTGATGGGATTGTGGTTTTTAGCTATTTTTATTATAAAAAAGGCATAAAAAAACCGGGTTTTACGCCCGGTTTCTATGCTTATATGTCGGCTCTAGTTTAGATTGTTTGGGGAAATAATATCGGTATTACATGTTTTTCAAGTAATTAGTATCCTGGCTATTAGTAATTAAGACTATTGGACGTTTATTTTTAATTACCAATTACTAATTTCTAATTACCTTTCAATTAATGCAAAACAAATGTTTTTACGTAACACAGAAACTTTAAACCAGAGCCTTATAGTGTTTTACTAATCGCTATTCATCGATATTAAAAACTCTTCATTTGAGTTTGTACGCATCATTTTACCTTTTATGAATTCCATAGCTTCCACAGGATTCATGTCAGAAAGGTAATTTCTAAGTATCCATATTCTGTTTAATAGTTCTTTATCAAGAAGCAGATCTTCACGCCTTGTACTCGAAGCAGTAATGTCTACGGCAGGATAAATTCTTTTGTTGGACAACTTCCTATCTAACTGCAGCTCCATATTTCCTGTACCCTTAAATTCCTCAAAAATTACTTCATCCATTTTAGAACCGGTATCAATAAGTGCTGTTGCAATAATAGTAAGTGAACCACCATTTTCAATATTTCTGGCAGCACCAAAAAAGCGTTTCGGTTTATGAAGCGCATTAGCGTCAACACCACCTGATAGTACTTTACCAGATGCCGGTGAAACCGTATTGTAGGCTCTTGCTAATCTGGTAATTGAGTCTAGTAAAATAACCACATCATGACCACATTCAGTCATTCGTTTAGCTTTTTCTAATACTATGTTAGCTACTTTTACATGTTTGTCGGCAGGCTCATCAAAAGTTGACGATATTACTTCTGCTTTTACACTCCTTGCCATATCTGTCACCTCTTCAGGGCGCTCATCAATTAGCAGAACAATCATGTATGCTTCAGGGTGATTTGCTGCTATGGCATTGGCTATTTCTTTTAGTAATACGGTTTTTCCTGTTTTTGGTTGTGCAACAATCAGCCCCCGTTGCCCTTTTCCAATAGGTGAAAATAAATCAATAACCCTGGCGGAAAGCGAATTATATCCTTTGCCAGTCAAGTTAAATTTTTCATCGGGGAATAATGGGGTCAGGAAATCAAAAGGTATTCTGTCCCGTATATAACCCGGTTCTCTTCCGTTAATTTCTTCTACTTTTATAAGAGGGAAGTATTTTTCACTTTCTTTAGGTGGCCTTACAAGCCCTTTGACAATATCACCAGTTTTTAGGCCAAATAGTTTGATCTGTGATTGAGATACATAAATATCATCAGGTGAATTAAAATAGTTATAATCAGCCGATCTTAAAAAACCATAGCCTTCTGACATTACTTCTAAAACTCCTGAGTTAGAAATTATACCATCAAAATCAAAAACTTTTTCTCGTGGATTTTTGTATTTTCTATGCTCTCTATCCGGATAATCGTTTTTTTGCTTCTCTCTTCTTGTATCTTTCAGGTTTTCAGTGCTCTCATTGTGTTTATCTTTGCGAACAACAGAATGCTTTTTTTTGTTAGTTTCTTCTGCTTTTTGTTTGATGGGTTTTTCTTTTTCTTTTTTTTCTTTTTTTTCAGGCTTGATTTTTTCTTCCTGATTTACCACTTCCTCTTTAATATTATTCTGTTCAGATTTTTTTACAATGATTTTTTTTCGGGGACGGATTTCTATTTTCTTTTTCACATTGGGTGAGTTTTGATCCTTGGTCGTTTTTTTTGTCCCGCTAATTGCTTGTTGATCAAGGATTTTGTAAATAAGGTCTTCTTTTTTTATTTTTTCTGCTTTTACTATACCCAAATCCCGGGCTATTGTTCTTAAGTCAGAAACAAGTTTTTTATTCAATTCAAGAATATCGTACATGTTTAATTATTAATTAAATTATTTAATTTAAAAGGTAGTTAATATGATTGTATAAATTTTATTTAGATATGAGAAGTTTTAGAAAACTATTTTTTTTGGATCAAATGAAACATCCTGACAATACAATATCCCAAAATACTAAAAGTTTTTACATGGATGCTTCATGCGTTCGTTGTTAAATTTCTAGATTAACACATGAAATGTTTTTGAAGAGTTTAATTGGAACTATTTTAAAACTCGATGCAATATTAAAAAAATCATTAGAAATAGCCAAATAAACTTGTAAAAAATGTAGGATTATTGTAAATATTAACTCAATTTATGCATTTTTAACAATAAATTGAGATCTAAAAGTTAGAATTGGAATTTATTTTTGCAAAACCAACAATTTCATCTGTTAAATCTGTGGGGTTTTTGTAATATGTCAATAAAAAATAATCGTTCTCTGTTTGATAATAATTACCTTCTACTGAAAACCATTGGTTAGTCTTATCAATGCTTAACCCTTCACTTTTAAAAACATATTGATAATTATAGTACCCCTGTTTAAGAATTAGTGTTAACGTGTATTGTTGTTTCGATTCATTAAAAGTCATTTTGCACTTGTCAGAAGTTTTCCAATCACTTAAAGATCCATAAACATAATAATCTCCTTTGTTTAGGTTTAATGGTGCATTAAGCCTGAAAATTACTTTGCAATAATCTGCTTCAATGTTACTACGGTCACTATTCTCTAATTTTATTAAGCTTTTCCCGTTTAAATCATTTTTAAAATTATATTCAATATTTGTCTTGGGAATATCAGGTCTTAAAATAACATTATACGAACTCTCTATATAGTCTATTTTCTCAATCCTGTCGGATAAAAATTTCAAGCTTTTAATATCAAAATGCCTGAACTCATTTCCGCCTGGAAAAGATATTTCTTTTTTGTTTTCAAACCCTAATTCGTTTATTCCTGTTTTACTTGGCAAAATGGTTTTTGTTGAAATTAAGGATTCTCCATTTTTAATAATAGTTGTTAAAAGGTTGGCGTACGGATCTATAATTTCATTATTATCGTAGTTTAAAATGAAATTTACGCGTTGGTTGTTAGAATTGTTTTGGAGTGGTTGCTTAAATATATTACCCTTTATATGTACTTTTTTATTGATAACATAAAACCTTCTGGTAAGTACAATTTGGGAAGGATTGTTTTGTTCAAAGATTTGAACAATGTAGTTTCCTGATTTTTCAAAATTTACATCATCATTAGGAAAATCAATATTGTAATTAATATAATTGTAGGTTGTGTTTTTGGATAAGCTATATTCCTGAATATAACCTTCAAAAAAACCAGTTAGATATTCAATAGGTTCAAGTTCGCTTTGGGTCCAATCCATATTACAATAGATGATTTTCCAGGAGTAATCTTTTATATTATTCCCAAGTTCATCAAATGATAACTTTATTTTTTCTTCTTCGTTATTTAAATCGATAATTGGAAAAGACAATTCCCAACCTTTTTTATGGATTAAAACGGTTTTTATGCCCTTTTTATATGTTTTGTTGATAAAAACATTGTTATGAACCAGGGTGTCAGGTGGAGCTTTTAGTTCTACAGGGCTGGCATAGGTATATGATGAAATATAAGCAATAGTAACTATAAAAAAGAATAGTAGAAATTTCATAATTTTAATTAAAATATTTTATTATTTGCATGAAAACTTAGTATTAGATAAGAAAACGACAATAATGAGGTTTTCGTAGTTTTGAAAATCAGGAGCTTACTGAGGTAAATGACTGTTTTCAAAACAAGAGTAACGAAATTATTGGCCCTTTCTTGCTGAGACTAGTTAAGTAAATAAATTGAGCATCAGATTTACTTAATCGTGTAATAAAACAACAACAGAGTTTTATTAGTTAACGAAGTAAATAGTTTTTTTTATATTATTTGTGATTTTTTTATCAAAATTATCAAAATTATGGTCGTTTCTCCTCACAATTAAGAGTTATATTAAATCTAGTAATATATATATGTATTTATATGGAAAAAGTGTTATATAACAGCTTAATATATGTAAATATTTATATGCCAGGAGTAAATTAGTTTAAAATGAATCTAAATAATAAATCCTGTAAATTAGTCTGATTTTTTTTATTTTTGCTCAAATGTTTAATTATTAAGGGTTAAAATGTCAAAAGTTATAAAAATAAAAAAAGGCTTAGACATTCATTTAAAGGGGCAGGCAGAAAAAGTGCTTGTTGATCTTGGAATGTCTGCAAACTATGCTGTAAAGCCTACTGACTTTGAGGGGCTTACACCAAAACTGTTGGTAAAAGCAGGACATGAGGTTAAAACCGGCACACCATTATTTTATGATAAATACAAGCCGGAAATTATGTTTACCTCACCTGTGAGTGGTACAGTTTTGGAAATAAACAGGGGTGAAAGGCGAAGGATTTTGGAGGTTATCATTAAAGCTAATGATAAAGCAGAATATGAACCCTTCACTAAAGCCAATCCAAACGACCTTAAAAAGGATGAAATTAAGGAGAATATATTAAAATCCGGATTATGGCCTGCTATTAGACAAAGGCCTTATGCTATTATTGCAAATCCTGCTGATACACCTAAGGCAATTTATATTTCCGGGTTTGATTCAGCACCTTTAGCACCGGATTACGAATTTGCTTTAAAAGATGAATTGGATGATTTCCAAACAGGGATAGATGCGCTAAAGAAACTAACAGATGGGAATGTAAACCTGAGCTTACACCAGGAGTTAAATAAAGGCGGTTTATTTAAATCAATCAAAAATGTTGAATTCTATGAGTTTGCCGGGCCACATCCTGCAAGTGCAATTGGGGTTCAAATTAATAATATCCAGGCATTGAACAAGGGTGAAATTGTTTGGTACGTAAACCCCATAGATGTAGCAAAAATTGGAAAACTATTTACTGATGGAATTTTTGATTCGTCTAAAATAATTGCCCTTACCGGTTCAGAAGTAAAAAAGCCTCAGTATCTTAAAGTGACAGATGGCGCTGATTTATTATCAATTGTTCGCGATAATATAGAAAGCGGTGATGTCCGTTATATTTCCGGTAATGTGCTGACAGGTGAAAAACTTGAAAAATCAAACTTCCTGGGATATTACGATTATCAGCTAACAATAATTCCAGAAGGTAATAAACCTGAATTTTTGGGATGGGGGACTCCCGGTTTTGGTAAATTCAGTATGACCAGAACGTTCTTTTCCTGGTTAACTCCCCAAAAGCAGATGACTTTAGATTCAAACTTACATGGAGGATTAAGACCTTTTGTTGTTACAGGTGAATTTGAACGTGTCTTTCCAATGGATATTTATCCTGTTCAATTATTAAAAGCCATTATTATTGAAGATATTGACTTGATGGAACAACTTGGTATTTATGAAGTTGCAGAAGAGGATTTTGCCTTATGCGAAGTTGTTAATACATCAAAAATTGAAGTGCAAAAGCTTGTGCGAAAAGGGATTAATATAATGATTAAAGAATTTAGTTAATATGAAGGCATTAAGAAATTATATAGATAAAATAAAGCCAAACTTTGAAAAAGGTGGAAAGTTAGAAAAGTGGAAGTCTGTTTTTGATAGTTTTGAAACCTTTTTATATGTACTGGGTGATACAGCTCCAAAAAAAGGTGCCCATATAAGAGATGCAATTGACTTAAAGCGAGTAATGAGTGTTGTTGTTATTGCTTTAGTTCCGGCTCTATTATTTGGTATGTGGAATGTTGGTGAGTTTCATTACCTTTCAACTGGTGAAGATGCTTCATTTCTCGAAAAATTTGGTCATGGATTTATAAGGGTTATACCATTAGTATTGGTCTCTTATATTGCCGGACTAGGAACCGAATTTGTTTTTGTGTATATTAAAGGGCATGAAATTGAAGAAGGCTTTCTTGTTAGTGGGTTGTTAATTCCACTAATTGTACCTGTTGATGTTCCATTATGGATGGTGGCATTGGCTACAATTTTTGCCGTAATTTTTGGAAAAGAAGTATTTGGTGGTACAGGAATGAATATTGTAAATCCTGCTCTATTAACCAGGGCATTCTTGTTTTTTGCCTATCCGGCAAAAATGTCAGGTGATACCATTTGGGTTTCAGGTCTTTCTCAAGGTGAAGGGATTGTAGATGGTTTTTCAGGTGCTACCCCATTGGCAAGTGCAGCTGCAGGAGCAATGGATAAACTTCCTTCAACCATGGATATGTTTATGGGATTTATACCAGGTTCAATAGGTGAAACATCTTTTCTGGCTATTTTGATTGGGGCCATTATTTTACTTTATACCGGTGTGGGAAGTTGGAAAATAATGCTTTCTGTTTTTGCCGGTGGTATTGCTATGGGACTTTTATTAAATGTTTTTGCCACGGATACCAATCCCTATATGTCGCTTCCATGGTATCAGCATCTGATACTTGGCGGGTTTGCTTTTGGTGCTGTGTTTATGGCTACTGATCCCGTTACTGCAACCCAAACTGAGAAGGGTAAATGGATATACGGATTCCTGATTGGATTCATTGCTATTTTAGTTCGTGTTCTAAATCCGGCATATCCGGAAGGGG
>JBDLJL010000136.1:0-13902 GCA_039714415.1 Bacteroidota bacterium | reverse complement strand
AAGACAAAAGAATGAAGACAAAAAATAAATGATGAAAAAATATAGATAAGAAGTAATGTTTTTAAAACATAAATCCTGTACTTAAACTTACAAAATCTGCCCCACCCATATTGGCTTTGATATATAAACCCAGATAAATATTATTATCAAATTTTTCTTTATCGAAAAAATAGTATTGTAATCCAAGTCGAGTAGAAATCAATCCTTCAATTTTTTTATAAAAAGTCATTTCTTCATCTATCAACCTTTTAAACTCAGGCCAAAAAGGGTTGTATACATTTATACCACCTTGTACCAAAAAGCTCATCTGCCCCATTTCAAATTCATAGGCCAATAAAAGGGTAAATACGGATGATTTCAGATGCAATTTTTCTTCGTACAGATCACCCTCAAGAATTTTATAGTAAAAACTTGTATAATATTTATATCCCAAACCAGCATAAGCACTTCCCAATTTCCCTACCGATCTCCCAGCAAATAAGGCAAAGTCATAAACAGGGTAGCTTGGACTATTTGGTGGCCCCAATTCATTCCCAAATTTATGTGTGCCCATTCCAAGTCGAACAATATATTTCAATCTTTTGTTTGAAATAATCTTGTTACTTTGATTAAACTCTTCTGTTTGATCATCGAAATAATGTTTTAAACCGGCATTAAGGTTCACCATATTTAAGCCCACATTGGGCAAACCTGTATGGCCATTGGAAGCATGGACTACAGACATACCAAATTCAAAATTTAGCCTTTTTGTTACTCTCTTTTGAAAATAAAGTTCAGTCATGGCCAATGCCGTTAAATGACTACCTATAAGTATATTATAAGGGTTTGATATTGAATCAAAAGGCTTGTTGAAATAGGAAAGGCCCAAACCCATTCGTATTTTCACACTCCACTTTTTATGATTCCTGGTATTTAATGTAACATTTGGCAAAACACCTACCATATATCCAAATTGTCCTGTGTTACCCAGATATCCACCAATGGCAGAAACACCAATTTGCGGGAAGCCATAAAATTGTTGCCAGCTTTTTGTGCCAACTGTTTGTTTGCCAAACTTAATTTCTAAAAGTGCTGATGGTTTTCTTTTTGGAAAGGAGTCAAAATAAATGTAATTGTTAATTATCATCCCCGAATGTGCCCTTACACTAATGAAATGGTCATCCATATAGTTTTGTGCACCAACTTTTTGCAAATAACCAAAATAGATAACAAATATTACCAAAAATATAAATTGCCTTCTCACCTCAAATAATTCTACAAATTAACGAACAAATTTAGAGGAAGAGTACTAAAAATTCAAATTTATATTTAATGAAAAGTGCAGAAATTCCAAACTACTATTACAAGCTAATATGCATCAGGCACAAATGTTTGTTCATTCATAGGTGGCCTGACATAACCTTTTTGCTTAACACGAGCTGGTAATTCCAATATTTTTGGTTGTATTTCTTTATAAGGAATAAGGCCAAGTAAATGACTGATACAATTCAAACGTGCACGTTTTTTGTCATCTGCCTCAACAACATACCATGGTGCTATTTTTGTATCAGTATATGATAACATTTCATCTTTTGCCTTTGAATATTCCATCCATTTTTTTCGGGACTCAATATCCATTGGGCTAAGTTTCCATTGTTTTGTAGGGTCTTTTAATCTATTCTGAAACCGCCTCTCCTGTTCTTCTTCACTAACTGAAAACCAATATTTTATCAATATAATTCCTGACCTGATAATCATTCTTTCAAAATTTGGACATGCCCTTAGAAAATCCCAATATTCATCATTTGTACAAAAACCCATAACCCGTTCCACCCCTGCACGATTATACCAGCTCCTGTCAAATAATGCCATTTCGCCTGCTGCAGGTAAATGCGGCGCATATCGCTGAAAATACCATTGGGTTTTTTCTCTTTCAGTTGGAGTTCCCAGTGCAACCACACGGCATATACGAGGGTTTAGACTTTGAGTAATTCGTTTAATTGTCCCTCCCTTACCAGCAGCATCACGTCCTTCAAAAATAACAACCACTTTCAAGCCTCTTTTTTTAATCCATGATTGTAATTTTACAAGCTCTATTTGTAACTTTATCAACTCAGCTTCATAAAATTTTCGGGATAACTTTGTTATATTATCAGACATATTATTAATAATTAGATGGAGAATTAAACAATATACGACTAAATTAATAAATTTGCCTGTCAATTACAAAAGGAGAGAAAAATTAATAACCCTCATTTTTTCAATAACCATTTTAAGTAAAAAAACATAAGCTATAATGAAATTATTAATATTAATATTCTTTTTTATTAGCATTATTAATCTTTCAAAGACCTCTATGACTGATTTGGTATTGTCAAAAAAAAATAGAGAAGCAAATAATTATAATGAAGATTCCACTCTTATTTTTGTAAAAGGCGGTAGCTTTAGAATGGGAAACAAAACCGGTGAAAAAGATGAAATACCAATACACAAGGTGAAATTATCTGATTTCTATATTAAAAAATATGAAGTTACAAATGCTGATTTTGTTCAATTTTTAAATGAAAAAGGCAATCAATATGAAGATCATTCCTATTGGATTGATATGGATGGTAAATGGCGTGGTTTGAAGTGTAGGGTATATAAAAATGACAATAAGTTTTTTGTTGAAGAAGGATATGAAAATCATCCGGTCAATTTTGTAAGCTGGTATGGTGCAAATTCCTATTGTAAATGGAAGGGAGGTAGATTACCAACTGAAGCAGAATGGGAATATGCTTCGACAAGCTCAGCAACCCATTCGAGAGGCTCAGCAACCTATTCAAAAGGTCGAAACATCCAAAACCTAAATATTAATATTGATGAATATGCATGGTATTCTGGGAATTCTAATAATGAAATTAATAAAGTGGGCAGTAAAAAACCAAATGCGCTAGGTATACATGATATGCAGGGCAGTTTATGGGAATGGTGTTCAGATTGGTATGATGCTGAATTTTATTCAAAATCAAAACGAAAAAATCCTCAAAACATAGGCAAAGCAGATTTTAAAGTAATACGTGGAGGTTCATGGGCTAATGATAAGGCAATGCTTCGAATAACCAACAGAAATGCCTTAAATCAAAATGTTAACAAGATAAATTTGGGGTTTCGGATTGTTTATGACTTGTAAAATTACTTTCTAAGCTGTGTTTTACAATACACAACTCGGATAGCTGTGCTACCAAACCACTTCTGAAGGCGGAATAAAGTATACTTTGCATACATTTTCTATTTTGTGATTTTTAAAATCGGTTATCACAACTTTTACTTTATTAAGACCTTTTACTAAGTCCAATTTAAGGTCTATTGGGATATTACAATCATTCTCCTGAATATTTATTTTTTTGTCATTGTTAAGGTTATCAAGAAATAAATAATTGTTAAAAAAAACCTGGACATTTTTTAAGTTACTTTTTGTATTGATGCACACTTTAAGTTCATAAAAAGACGAATTGCTTGTTGCTACAGAATCCTGGAGGAAACTAATAGTAGGTTGGTCATTATTTCTAAATTTTAGTAAAGCAAAATCCCAACCTCTTCCCTGCATATAGGTAGTTCCAGCAATAGCCAACCCATTATCACGAGTTTCAATAACTCCATTTGGATAATCCAGACTTTTTCGGGCAAATATGTTTTGCCACAATATATTACCATTTTCATCTATTTTTGTGACCGCAAAATCAGAAGACATTACTTTACCGGAACGAGTAAAGCCCGAAATTACAATGCCATTGTCGTAGGTAGTAGTTAAAGAAGTAGCTTGATCCCACTTACCCCAACTTATTGTTTTTTTCCAAATTACATTTCCATCCTGATCCAGCTTTGCAATAGCAATATCATAGTCAATAACGGAAATGGATCTCGTATAACCAACAACATATATAAAGCCATCCAAACCTTCAATTAATGAAGTTGCGACATCCCATTTATTGAATGGTATAACATAATCCCAAATATCATTACCATCGCTATCAACTTTCGTAACCCAAAATGACATATACCCACCACCACGTTTGGTCTGATACCCGCAAAACACAAGGTTGTTATCTGAAGTTTCAATAATATCATATGCATAATCCTTTTTACTTCCACCATAGAAACGTTCCCAAATTTTATTACCTGTTGAGTCGAGTTTAATAATCCAGGCATCATCCTGGTAATCATCATTAGTTGATGAAAAACCTGCAATAGCAAGTCCCCCATCAAATGTTTCAACCATTCCGTAGGCACTTTCATCACCGTCACCACCAAAATTTTTGTCCCAAAGAAGTTTTCCGTCTTTACTAAGTTTCAACACCCACAACTCTCGTTGGCTTAAAAATTCCCTTACCGAAAAACCCGCTACAACAATATTAGAATCACGGGTAATTACAACTGCCCTTGCTTCTGAAATTGGTTTTGCCCTGAAAGTTCTTCCCCATACAGGTTTTCCATGTTTATCAATACTAATTACCCATAAATGCCTTTCTTCCTTTTTGCTATGCCCGGCCATTATTAAGTCACCACGATCATTCTCAACAATACAGAATGCTTCATCACGGGCATCACCACCATAAATCTGTGCCCAGTCCAATGTATATTGGGCAAAAGATTCAGTTATGAAAATACTTGATAAAGCACAAAAAAGAAAAAATCTTAATTTGTATGTTTTAAAAATGAAACTCATTTATTTTGGCTAAGCTACTTATAATTTTGTCAATTACAATGCCAATATTTTTTATTCGTCTTACAATTTAATTCTTAATTTTTTAATTGTAAACTTTTTTTTATATATTGCCAAATATCAAATTATATTATCATGACTAAAGAGAAATTTCAGTTAGAGTTTACACTAAATACTTCACCTAAATTATTATATACAAGAGTAAGTACACCAAGCGGCCTGTCAGAATGGTTTGCTGATGATGTTCATTTAAATGGAAAAAATTTTACTTTTATTTGGGATAATTCAGAACAAGTTGCCAAATTGCTAATGAAAAAAGCTAATGAATATATTCGTTTTCAGTGGGTTGATGATGATAATGAATCCTTTTTTGAATTCAGGATTACAAAAGATGAACTTACCGGAGATGTTGCGCTCATAATTACAGATTTTGCTGAAGAAGATGAAATTGAAGACTCTAAAGACTTATGGGACAGCCAGATAAGCGAGCTACGTAGAGCAATTGGTTTGTAGTATTTTATTTTCGATTCCTGCAAGAAAGTTAATCACAACAAAATTTCATATTTAAAATTGGGTTCAGATTTAAATATTATTTATTTAAATTTGCCACTGTGTTTAGTGTATATATAAATGATAAAACGACTACATCTCCTTGTATTTAAATCCTATATTGGTCCACTGATTCTGACTTTTTTTATATCGGAATTTGTACTGATGATGCATTTTTTATGGCTATACATTGGTGATTTAGTGGGAAAAGGTCTTGAATGGTCTATTATATCGGAGTTACTTTTATATGCTTCAGCTGGTCTGGTTCCGTTGGCACTCCCTTTGGCTATTTTGCTTGCTTCCATTATGACATTTGGTAATATGGGGGAGCATTTTGAGCTTACTGCCATGAAATCAGCAGGCATATCATTGCAAAAAATTATGACTCCTTTGATTATTTTATCTGTTATAATAAGTATTGGAGCATTTTTCTTTTCAAATAATGTTCTTCCGTATACTAATCTTAAAACGGGATCCCTATTATATGATGTTTCGCATCAACGCCCTGAATTAAATATTAAACCGGGAATATTTAATAAAGATATTGAAGGATATAGTATAAAAATAAAGGAAAAGAATCCTGATTCGCCCATGATGTATGGTTTTATGATTTATGATCATAGCGAAAAAAGAGGGAATCCAACAGTCAGTCTGGCAGATTCAGGCAAAATGGAAATAACTGATGACCTAAAGTATATGATTGTCACTTTATACCATGGGCGAACTTATGAGGAGTTGAAAGAGAAAACACGTAGAAATAAGAAATACCCCGAACACAATGATGAGTTTGAAAAACAAACAATTATTTTTGAATTAGCAAGTTCTGATCTGGAAAGAACAGATGAAGCACTGTTTAAACATAACTATCAGATGAAAAACCTGAATGAATTAGCCTCATCCCAGGATTCATTACAGCAATACTTAGATACAAAAAAAACTACTTTTGTAAAAGGGATGAACAGAAGCAAATATTACAAATATGCAAGAAAAATTTCTAATTATGCTGATACCTCCCAACTTGTAAGAGATTCCGTGTTAAGACGAATTAAACCTGAACAATTAGAGGTTATATATAATCTGGATAGTATATATGATTCATTTGATGCAGGAACGCAGCAGAAAGTAATTGAGATAGCTCAGGATTATGCCATAAATTCAAAGAAATTAATTACTTCAACACAAAAGGATCTTTATCAAAGGAAGAAAAATATTCAAAAACACCGAATTGCATGGCATGAAAAATTTACATTGTCATTTGCTTGTCTTATATTCTTCTTTATTGGTGCCCCACTTGGTGCAATAATCCGTAAAGGTGGGTTTGGTTTACCATTTTTAGTATCCATTGTATTTTTTCTTGCATATTATGTGGTTACCATAACGGGCAAAAAGTTTGCTACAGAAGGTGGTTGGATGGCATGGGAAGGCATGTGGTTATCTTCAGCTTTTACTTTGCCAATTGGTGTTTTTTTAACCTATAAAGCAACTACGGATTCTGTTATTTTTGATTTTAATACATATCTTGACTTTATTAAACAACCTTTTAAAGTTTATGTTATAAAATATAAAGATCCAGACCTTGTATTCTATAAAGACGTTAAAAAAACTGATAAAATAAATTTGAGTGGAAAAATAGCCGGTCTGTTGGAACAATCGACTATAATTTTAAAACAGTTAAAAATTGGCACAAGCAGTCATAACAAAGTTTATTCCTGGCTACTTTCAAAAGAGTTTCCTAACTTTGAAACTTATGTCAATAATTATAATTTGCTTTTCGAGAATTTATCGGTGCAATTCAGGAGTATTACCTATATCAAAACAAACCTTGAAAAACTACCCGTAATAGATTATACAAAATATGAACCCACAAAGAAAAAACGTCTTGCAAATTATATACTACTCACCATATTTTATTTCCCCATTGGTGTGCTGTTATTATACAGATCTTATTTAAAACTAAATGTTTTGAGAAAAAAAATTGAATTAATAAATATTAATTTAAAAACAATTACTGATCAAATTAAGGACAAAAATTAATGTGTTGTTTAAATGCAGATTCTTATTCTATGTTCAAAATTCCCTTACCCTTTAAAAGATGGTGGTGCCATTGCCACTTATAATCTGATGTCGGGTTTGTCACATGCTGGCCATGATATTAACTTACTCACTTTTAACACAAAAAAGCATTATTTTAAACCGGGAAATTTTCCAAAAGATAAAACACCTTCATTAAATATACATACTATTTATGCTGATACATCGCCAAAAGTATTTTCTGCATTAAAAAATTTTCTTTTTTCAACAAAACCATATATTCAAAAACGCTTTGGTAACATTCGTTTTAGGGAAAAACTGGCAAATCTAATTCAAAACAATACATTTGATATTATTCAAATTGAAGGATTGTATTTATTGCAATACATTCCCTTTATTAGGGCAAAAAGTACGGCCCAGATATCCTATCGTGCCCACAATATTGAACATGAAATATGGTCAAATTTATCTAAGAGTGAATCAAATATATTTTTAAAGGTTTATTTAAGAAATCTAAGCAAAAGAATTAAAAAGTACGAACAAACAATTATTAACCAATATGATTTATTGATACCTATTTCAAATGATGATGCACGATTTTTTAAAAAATCGGGGAACCACAAACCTGTTCACGTAAGCCCGGTTGGTTTTGAAAGCCCAACTCATGAAAACCTTCCTGATAATGAGAATAATAACCATATTTATTTCATCGGTAGTCTTGACTGGATTCCTAACAGGGAGGCTATAGTTTGGTTTATTGAAAATTGCTGGTATGAATTAAAAAAACAACATCCGAATATAAAACTATATATTGCCGGAAGAAATGCACCAGATAATTTTAAAAAGAAGATAAAATATACTGATATAATTTATAAAGGTGAAGTTGACGATGTTTATGATTTTATAAAAGATAAAAAAATCATGATAATCCCATTACTTTCAGGCAGTGGAATGCGTGTTAAGATAATTGAAGCCTTTATGCAAGGTAAAGCTGTAGTTTCAACAAAATTAGGTGCTATGGGTACAAAAAGTATTGATAATAAACATATACTAATCGCTGAAACAGCAAACGAATTTGTTAAAAAAATAGGATTATTATTACAGAATGAAACGATGCATCAAAAAATTATTAATAATGCTCGTGATTTAGTATCTGAAAATTTTGATATTTTTGAGATCTCAAAGTCATTGGCACAATTCTATTCAAAACAAATAGTAACTTCTCAAACTCAAAATTTAAAATAAAAAAATAAAATGCTTTTGTTGATCATAAAAATATTTTTTTGGACATCGCTATTAGCATTACTCCACACTTATGGAATATATCCACTTATTGTAAATTTTTTAGCAAAAAATAAAAAAATAAATCAAAATGTTTATAATATCGATGATGAATTGCCTTTCGTTTCAATAATTATGGCTGTAAGAAATGCTGAAGATATAATACATAAAAAGATTCAAAGTATCTATAAAAGTAAGTATCCAACAGATAAAATTGAATTTTTGATCGGTTCAGATGCATCGGACGACAAAACAAATGAAATTATTTTCACATGCATTAAACAATTTCCTAAGCTCAGGTTAACGAAATATACCAAAAGGACAGGAAAAGTTAATATCATCAATGATCTTTCATTAAAAGCGGAGGGTGAGATTTTCATATTTACTGATGTTCATGCCATACCTGAAGAAAATACTATTTTTCATTTGACTAAACATTTTAAAAATCAGGACATCGCAGTGGTATGCGGAAACCTGAAAAATAGCATAACCAAGAACAAAGGAATTTCTGTTCAGGAAGAAATATATTTAAAAAGTGAAATAAAGCTAAAATATAATGAAGGTGTTTTATGGGGAAATCTAATGGGTGCTTATGGGGCTTTTTTTACAATCCAAAAAAAAGAATTTAAGCAGGTTCCCCTCAATTTTTTAGTAGATGATTTTTTTATAAGTTTTAATGCTGTTTTAAATGGGAAAAAGGCAATATTAGAACCAAAGGCAGTTGTTTATGAAAAAATTTCTGGAAATGTTCAGCATGAGTTTAAAAGAAAGATAAGAATATCATCTGGAAACTTTCAAAACTTACAAGAATTCGCACATATTCTTTTTTCAAATAGAACATCATTGGCTTTTAGCTTTCTTTCTCATAAAGTTTTAAGATGGTTTGGGCCAATTTTTATTATTTTAACAATTATTAGCACAGCTTTTTTATTCAATTATGGTGTATTTTATAAATTTGTTGCGGCTTTGCTGTTTTTTAGCCTAATTAGCCCAATTATTGACTATTTATTACGAAAGTCTGGAATTCATATTATACTTTTGCGCTTTATATCACATTATTATTACATGAATTTAGGCCTGTTTATTGGCCTGCTAAAATATATAAAAGGAGTTAAATCAAATGTCTGGGAACCTACAAAAAGAGAATCAAAACTCTGAAATTAAGCTTAATACAATTAAAGAAGCTATTGAAGATTTTCGTCATGGAAAAATTATTATTGTTGTAGATGATGAAGACAGGGAGAACGAAGGCGACTTTATTACTTCAGCTGAACTTATTACAAAAGAAAAAGTTAATTTTATGGCAACTCATGGCCGTGGGTTAATATGTGCATCAATTCCTGAACAACGTTGTGCCGAACTTGACTTGCAATTAATGGTGGGTAAAAACACATCGTTACATGAAACCCCTTTCACAATTTCTGTTGATTTAATCGGGCACGATTGTACTACAGGAATATCAGCGCACGACAGGGCAAAAACCATAAAGGCACTTGTTGATGAAGATACAAAACCGGAAGATCTTGCCCGCCCGGGTCATATTTTCCCATTGAAAGCAAAAAACAGGGGTTCAATCAGACGTGCCGGCCATACTGAAGCAACTATAGATCTTTCGCGACTTGCAGGATTAAAACCGGGTGGTGCTTTAGTGGAAATTATGAATGAGGATGGTTCAATGGCACGCTTACCGGATTTAATAAAAATTGCTCAAAAATTCGACCTGAAGATAATTTCTATAGCCGATTTAATTGCCTACAGGCTGCAATCAGAAAAACTAATTGAAAAAGGGGTGAGAGTAAAACTCCCTACAGAACATGGTAATTTTGATTTGATACCTTTTAGGCAGAAATCAAATGGATTGGAACATGTTGCATTAATTAAAGGTGATTTTAAACCTGATGAGCCGGTTCTATTAAGGGTTCATTCATCATGTGTAACTGGTGACATATTTCACTCAAAACGTTGCGATTGTGGCCAACAGCTACAAAAAGCAATGGAATATATTGATAAAGCCGGAAAAGGTGCTTTAATTTACATGAACCAGGAAGGAAGAGGGATTGGTCTTTTCAACAAAATAAAAGCATATAAGTTACAAGAAGAAGGAATGGATACTGTTGAAGCAAACCTTGAACTTGGTTTTGAAGAGGATGAACGCGATTATGGCGTTGGCGCCCAGATTATCAGAGAGTTGGGTATTAGAAAAATAAAATTAATGTCAAATAACCCTGTTAAAAGAGTTGGATTAGAAGGTTATGGATTAGAAATAGTTGAAAATGTTCCTCTCGAAATTGAACCCAATGAACATAACACCTTTTATATGAAAACGAAAAGGGATAAGATGGGGCATGATATTAATTTTTTTAAATACGAACCAAAAGAAAAGTAATGTTCATTAATTTTTGGAAATTCTGAAATAAATAATAATTAAGTAGATTATTCGTTAGAATTATTGAACTAAAAATTTAACAAAATGAAGAAACTATTATTTATTGTTGCATTTTTATCTGCCGGTTTTATTTTTTCAACAAATGCAAACGCCCAGGTTGTTGTGACCAAACCCAAACAACCATCTACTACAGTCAAAAAAGGACCAAAACCAACTAACAAAGGGACATGGGTATATGTTCCGGGACATTGGCAATGGAAAAAACAAAGTAAAGTATATAAATGGACTGATGCCCGCTGGCAAAAAGCTCCAAAAGGTAAAAAATATTGGAAAAAGGGGCACTGGAAAAAAGTTAAAAAAGGATGGGAATGGAGTCCTGGTTATTGGATTAAATAAAAAAGTTAATTTCATATAAAAAGGGAAAGCTTCAAATTGAAGCTTTCCCTTTTTTTCCCAAATTATTCTCCTCTTTATTTTTTCAGCACCTCAGCCATTTTAGAACCTAATTCAGCTGGTGAGTCAACCACATGAATTCCACATTCACGCATAATTTCCTTTTTTGCTTGAGCAGTATCTGCTTTACCTCCAATAATCGCCCCTGCATGTCCCATTCTCTTTCCTTTAGGTGCAGTCTCACCGGCAATAAAACCAACTACAGGTTTAGTACCATTTTCTTTAATCCATTCAGCAGCTTCTGCTTCCATATTACCGCCAATTTCACCTATAATCACAATACCATCAGTATCAGAATCTGCCATAAAAAGTTTAACAGCATCTAAAGTTGAGGTACCAATAATAGGGTCACCACCAATACCAATAGCCGTTGACTGTCCTAATCCGATTTTTGTAATTTGATCTACAGCCTCATAAGTTAGAGTTCCAGATTTAGAAACAATTCCAATTTTACCAGGTTTAAAAATAAATCCGGGCATAATCCCAATTTTAGCTTCACCTGCAGTAATAATTCCAGGGCAGTTAGGTCCTATTAACCTTGAATCTTTATCCTGTAAAAAATCTTTTACTTTTACCATATCCTGAATAGGAATTCCCTCCGTAATGGTAACAATTACTTTAATTCCTGCATCAGCAGCTTCCATTATTGCATCAGCAGCAAAAGCAGGTGGTACAAAAATAATAGACACATCCGCACCTGTTTCATCTACTGCGTCTTTTACCGTATTAAAAACAGGTCTGTCAAGATGAGTTTGCCCACCCTTTCCTGGAGTAACTCCACCAACAACATTCGTTCCATATTCAATCATTTGTCCGGCGTGAAAAGTACCTTCCCCACCAGTAAATCCCTGAACAATAATTTTTGAATTTTTATTGACTAAAATGCTCATTTTTATATTATATTTGAATATTATTAATTTGCTCAAAAGTATATTATTTCTTTTGTAAAACAAAACGAATATGATTTTAAACATACCCTTCCATATGATCTTTAAAAAAGTTAAAGTAAACGTATAAATCTTTGTACTTTTACCCTAAAGTAATGACCATAAATGAATAAATTAGATACAATATGTGCAATTGCCACACCTCCAGGATCTGGTGCAATTGCGGTCATACGTTTATCAGGAAACAATTCAATAAATATTGCCGATGCCTTATTTCAATCTGCAAAAAAGGGTAAAAAGCTATCCAAACAAAAAGCAAACACAATACATTTTGGAACCATAACAGATGGCAATCAAGCTATTGATGAAGTTCTTCTAAGCATTTTCAAAGCACCACATTCCTATACCGGTGAAGATTCCATAGAAATTTCCTGTCATGGCTCAAGCCATATTCAGCGCCGTATTTTAGAATTGCTGATAAAAAGTGGTGCCCGGCTGGCCCAGCCGGGTGAATTTACATTACGCTCATTCCAGAACGGAAAAATGGATTTATCGCAAGCAGAAGCGGTTGCCGATTTAATTGCTTCATCATCAGAAAGTACCCGAAAAGTAGCCATGAACCAAATGAGAGGTGGTTTTAGGGATGAAATACAAGATTTGCGAGCTCAATTATTGAATTTTATTTCCCTTATAGAACTGGAGCTTGATTTTAGCGAAGAAGATGTTGAGTTTGCCGACAGGGATCAATTAAAAAAATTGGTTGAAAAAATAGATCAACACTTGAAATTGCTTATTGATTCATTCAAACTGGGAAATGTAATAAAAAATGGGATTCCCGTTGCTATTATTGGTGAACCAAATGTTGGTAAATCAACACTGCTAAATGCCCTCTTAAATGAGGATAAAGCCATTGTTTCGGATATTCCAGGTACTACACGTGATTCAATTGAAGACGTGGTTAATCTTAATGGTGTCCTTTTTCGATTTATTGATACAGCCGGTATCCGTGAAACCAAGGATACAATTGAAAGCCTAGGAATTGAACGGACTTTTAGCAAAATTGAAAATGCAGAAATAGTCCTTTTAATGGTTGATGCTTCGCATAAGGATATCGAAAACCGTGTTTCTGAAATTAAAAACAAAATTGGTGACAAAAAACTACTAGTTATCATTAATAAAATTGACCTTGCAGAGAAAACAAATTTAAAAACGATAAAATCATTATACGAAACGGTTGAAATAGCAGCCAGGCACAAAAAAAACATTAAGGAACTCATTGATAAATTGACAGCTGCAGCCAATGTTGGTTCAATTGACCAAGGTGATACAATCATTACTAATGCCCGTCATTATGAAGCCTTAAGTAAAGCTTATGAAGCTATACAAAGAGTCTCAGACGGAATAGGAAATCAAATCCCCAGTGATTTTATGGCCATGGATATCCGTGAAGTACTACACTACCTGGGTGAGATATCCGGTGAAGTGACTAATGATGAGATACTTGGTAATATTTTTAAGAATTTTTGTATTGGAAAGTAATATGTTAACTATTATTTAGCAGGAATATCATATATTGCAATAGCCCATAATCTTAAATATATCACTTAACAGTTTCTACCTGTACAAAAGAA